>CAUHML010000038.1 GCA_959606905.1 uncultured Bacteroides sp.
CGGGACCGGCTTATGTGGATGGTAATCGATTGATATTAACTGCTATTCCTCCTAAAACCACCTATCCGGTAAAAGTAACTGTAATAGCATGGCAATACGGAAAAAACTCTGATCCTAAGATAAAGACTGCAGAGCCGGTAAAGCAAACATTTTATATTCGGTAACTTTAAATTTGAATGGAAGAGGCGGATGATAAAATAATTCATTTGGATTGAGTGGAATAGCTTTATGATACGTATTTTTGTGAAAGAGAATGAATAGAATTATGAGAAAGATCGTTTTATGGATATGCTTGCTTGTAACAAGTGTATTATATGCACAGGAAACTTCCTTATCGGTGAAACTGTCACAAGGTCATCCCCGTTATCTGACGGATAGTAATGGCAAAGTTGAAACGCAGAAGTTGATAAAGGAAGAACCGTGGGCACAGGAAGTGTTTGAAAAGTTAAAGCAACGGACTGACCGGTATGCTGACCGAGGGCCTGAATGGCTTACTTCCCGTTTGCAAATGTATTGGAAAACTCATGCAACGGAGGTATATATTAAAGGAGAATATTATGATCATGCAGGAGGAGAGAAGGCGCCGGCTCCTACGGTGATGTATACCGGTGCACGCAGTCATGCAGCTAACTATGTACGTCCCAAGCTGGAAGATTTGAAGCCTTATCAGGAAGATGCTCGGGGAATGTATCTGGCAAATGGGACGTTGGAAGGCAGACCGTACGAATGGGTGAATATCAGTAAAACCGGAAATATCATCCAAAGTATTAATGTAGAGATACTGGGTATCGCCCGTGATGCCGCTTTTCTTTGGTGGATGACCGGGGAGAAGAAATATGCTGATTTGGCAGCTTCGGTATTTGACACTTATATGACGGGGATTTATTACCGGAATGTTCCCAAGGATTTGAATCATGGACATCAGCAGACTTTGGTGGGTATGAGCAGTTTTGAAGTCATTCACGAGGATGCTGTGAATGCTTTGGTTCCATTGTATGATTTTTTATATGATTATTTGAAAACCGATAAGGCTGATAAGATGGACATCTATGCCGGAGCATTCAAGAAATGGGCGGATAATATCATTGATAATGGAGTGCCGCATAATAACTGGAATCTGATGCAGGCACGTTATATCATGAGCATCGGCATGATTTTGGAATCTGATGCTTCTTATCCGGATAAAAAGGGAGGCGAGTATTATATTGATTATGTGTTGAATCGTTCTTCCATCCGTCAATGGTCACTGAAACAGCTTGCTGATTATGGTTATGATGCTGAAACCGGTATTTGGGCTGAATGTCCGGGTTATAGTCAGGTAGTTGTCGGGGATTATACGGATATGGTCACTATCTTTGACCGTAATTTGGGTATGGACCTGACCGAGGAGATTCCTGTCATAAAAAAAGCGGTGGCCGCCGACCCGCAATATTTGTTTCCGGATTGTATGACAATGGGTTTTGGCGATACACATCCCGGTAAATTGAATCCTGCTATCTTTGCCCGTATGGTAGCTAATGCCCAGAAACATGGTAAAAAAGATCAGGAAAGACAATTTACTGCTATGTTGAAGTTATTTGATCCCGATGCCTCCAAACCGGCGACTGAAAAGAAAAATGTGAGGGTGGCGGTAACTTCTTTTTTCAGTGACAAGCCTTTGGTAATTGATGATAAGATACCTGCCGGTGATATCAATGATTATGTAACTCCTACTTTTTATGCTCCCAATGCCAGTTGGTTGGTGCAACGCAATGGCATGGACAAACGTCATAGTTTGATGATTGCCCAAAATGCCAGTGAAGGGAATCACATGCATGCCAATGGCATCAGCATGGAACTTTATGGAAAAGGATATCGTCTGGCACCGGATGGAGGTATTGGCTTGACCCTTTATTCCGGTTTGGATTATTTGGAGTATTATAGTCAGTTCCCTGCACACAATACGGTTTGTGTAGATGGAATCTCTTCTTATCCGGTTATGAAAAGCAATCATGCTTTCAAATTATTGAACTGCTACCCCGAAGCAGGGATGAAAGTAGATTATCAGCCTGTGAGTTATAGTGAAGTCTTTTTCCGTGAACCTGAATCACAAGCTGATCAAAACCGTATGATGAGTATTGTGACTACAGGAGAAAAGAACGGATATTATGTCGATATTTTCCGTAGCAGGAAAGTGGAGGGAGGAGATAAAATGCATGATTATTTTTATCATAATATGGGACAAACCATGAATTTGACTGCTGCTGACGGGAGCAGCTTGTCTCTTCAACCAACGGAGGAACTGGCTTTTGCTGGGGCACATATATATGCCTATTCGTATTTGTTTGATAAGAAAAGTGCCGAGACGTCCAAAGATATTAAAACAACGTTTACTATACAGATGCCGGATGAGGATAATATCAGTATGAATATGTGGATGAAAGGTGCTCCTGAACGTAAAGTCTTCTCGGCTTTGAGCCCGATGACTGAAGGATTGAGCCGGATTCCGGATATGCCTTATGCTATCAAAGAGCAACCTACGTTGACTTTTGTAGCCCGCCAACAAGGTGAAGCTTGGAATCGTCCGTTTGTAGCTGTTTATGAACCTTCTTCGGTAAAGGAGCCGGGATGTATTTCCTCCGTTACTTTTCCAGAAGTGGAAAGTGGTGTGGCTGGAAGTCATGTCGGAATTTGTATCCAACAAAAAGAGGGGCGTGTGGACCGGATTATTTCTTCGGATGATGCAGGCCATTTGTGTAAAAGTGGAGAAATGACTGTACAAGCAGCTTATGCATTGTGGGGAAATAAACAAGGCGATGATTGTATTTTCTTTTTGGGAGGAGGTACACTATTGAAAACTCCACATGTTGAAATAAGTTCATTGACAGTAACAGATGTGATGTTGGTGTATAAAGAGGGCGTTTGGAAATATGCAGCTTCTACACCTTGTAAAGTCAGGATGAATGGAAAAGAATATAATTTGTTGCCCGGACATGATTTACGCAAACTTTGATATAAACTTTCTTTTATAAAGTAATCTTTTTAAATCATCATCCTTTCTTTTTCATACAGCAAATAAGAAGTGGATGATGATTTTTTCTTTTTTTGATAGGGAAAATATATTCCCTTTTCACTATATTTGCATTATTTGATAAACACGAGGTTCCAAATATGCACAATGTAATGAAAAACATTTTAAGATTTATATTTATATTGTTTCTTATATTCTTGTCTTTACCCGTTTTTTCTCGTTCCTATGCTTTTCGTGGCTTGTCTGTAACTGAGGGATTATCAGATTTGGTAGTAAATGCCATTTATAAAGACTCTTTGGGTTATGTATGGTTGGGAACCGGTAATTCACTGGAATGTTTTGACGGGATTCATTTCAAGCATTATCTTATTCCGGGCTCAGATGAAAAATTGAAACGGGTGAATGCCATTGCCGAAATGCCTGGCAATGAATTGTGGATGGGGAATGGCAGTGGACTATGGCGTGTCAGTAGAGCGAAAAACAGTTTGGAACCCATTGCTCGTGAAACGATAGGATATGCTGTGCGCTCTCTTTTACATGATGGGAAAGGAATACTTTATATCGGAACAGAAAGAGGACTTTTCATTTATAAAGAAGGGAGCCTGAACCAAATTATGATAGATCCTAATATGTTGTCGGCGGCGAATTCGATTGGTGGTTTGAATTTGGGGGAAGATGGAATACTTTGGATGGCTACGGAGAATGGTCTTTATTCCTTACAACTCTCAGATGGAAAAATAGTGGCTTATCATAATGTGGTGGAAGAGAAACATGTTTGTTCCTTTAAGAATATAGCCCGGATAGGGAGTATGCTTTATTTGGGAACGATGGGACAGGGAATCATCAGTTTTGATACACAAACTAAAGAATTTGCCCGTTTTGTTGATGTAGGTTGTAATGTCATTTCTTCTTTGTCCGGTGATGGCAAAAGCCTTTTGTATGTAGGGACGGATGGTAACGGAGTTCATTTTGTATCAACGGATAAAAAGAAAGTTGTTCGTTCCATGCGTCATGAAACAGGGAAGGATGAGACTTTGCGTTCTAATTCCGTTTATTCTGTTTTGGTTGATAAGGAAGGATTGATATGGGTAGGATTCTATCAGCTGGGATTGGATTACACATTATATCAGAGCGGGTTGTTCTCCACTTATACGTATGCTCCTTTTTTTGATTCCGGAGATATGCCGGTACGTGCACTTGCCATCGAGGGGAAGGAAAAGCTGATCGGATCTCGTGACGGACTTTTTTATATTGACGAAGAAAATCATCGTTATAAAAGTTTCAAGGTTCCACAGTTACGCTCAAATATGATTTTCAGTTGTCTGTATTATCAGAATGAGTATTATATAGGTACATACGGTGGGGGAATGTATGTTTTCAATCCTGTAACTTTGACACTCAGAGATTTTGCCCCCGATGAAGGAATGCCTTTCAGTAAAGGACATATTTTCTGTATCAAGCAGGATAATGAAAGTAATTTGTGGATAGGAACATCTTTAGGAATATTCTGCTATAAAAATGGCAGACAGATAGCTCATTATACCAGTGCCAACTCTAAGTTGCCGGAAGGGAATGTATATGAAATTTATTTTGATTCCACCCATAAAGGATGGATATGTACGGAGAATGGAATGTGTATTTGGGACCCTTCCGTCCGGACATTAAAAACCGATGTGTTTCCTGAAGGATTTATTCATAAGGAAAAAGTAAGAGTGATCTACGAAGATTCCGACCATGATCTTTATTTTTTTCCGGACAAAGGCTCGCTTTTTATCTCTGATTTATCAATGACTACTTTCAGACGTTTGCAGCCGGGGACTCCTCTGGATGGGAATGATGGTATGTTTGTTGTGGAGGATCGTGAAAAGTGGTTATGGCTGGGAACTAACAATGGTTTGTTCCGGTATGATAAGAAAGACTGTTTTATTCCTTATAATTTTGTCGATGGCATTCCCAGTTCCATATTTACTCTTTGTCCGCCGGTGCGTGATGAGAATGGCATTTGGTTTGGAAACTCCAAAGGGCTTCTGTATTTGGATGCAGTGCGGATGAATCAGAAGAAATCCATTCCCTATCCGGTTGCCATAACAGATGTATGTGTAAATGGAAAATCTGTAGTGCAATCTGTTGTGAGAGATGGCGGCAAGAGTGAAATTTCATTGGAGTCTTCTCAAAAGAATGTTACCTTTTACTTTTCCGATTTCAGTTATACGGCACCTGCCTTTATGTCATATGAATATCAGTTGGAGGGTGAGGATGCCGGATGGATAGCTGTGACAGGTCGTTCGGATATGACTTATTATGATTTGCCGTCCGGTACCTATACTTTTAAAGTAAGGCGGACGGGGAATCCAGAGTCGGAAACTCAGATGACGGTTAAAATCGCTTCTTCTATCAGTATATGGAGCATAGTGTTTATCGTGATAGCAGTGGTGACCGGAGGTATTGCTATTCTTTTGTCAAAGAAGAAAGAGGGAGAGGACGAAAGGGAAGAACCAATGCCTGGTCCTGCTAAGGTTATAGAAAAGGAAATACAACCGGTTGAGGAAACCAATGTTGTAGCGGAAGAAAAGTATAAGACAAATAAGATAAGTGTGGAAGAATGTAAACGGTTGGCGGATAAATTGGAGATTGTTATGCATAAAGAAAAGCCTTATACCAATCCTAATTTGAAGATTGCCGATTTGGCCGCCTCTATCGGAACCTCATCTCATACTTTGTCCTATTTGTTTAATCAGTATTTAAACCGTAATTATTATGATTATATTAATGATTATCGTATAGCTGAATTCAAGCGCTTGGTGGAGAAAGATGAATATGCTAAATACACTTTGAGTGCTTTGGCAGAGTTGTGCGGATTCAGTTCACGGGCTTCTTTCTTCCGATATTTCAAAAAAGCGACAAATATCACTCCCAATGAGTACATCCGAAGTATTGGGAAAAACAATGAATAACCTCGCTATTTCTTGTTGAGAGTATCAAATTATTATATGATACTGATAGTCTCAAATCCTTAAGCTGCTATAAATTAGCAGCTTAAACTGTTTTTTGTCTAGGGTAATGATATGAGATTTATTGGAACCGGAAAAGTGCTTTTCTTGTTCTTCTACCTTCTATATTTGCATTCGTAAATGTAACCCAAAAAGCTGAAGACATGAAAAACATATCCATGAAATCTATTCAATTAATAAAAGACTCTTATGCGAATTATCATCATTCGGTCTATCTGTATCTTTATTATAAGATAGGTCATAAAGAAGAGGCAGAAGACTTGGCACAAGATGTGTATGTACGGCTGATGGATTACGATCGGATGCTCTGTGCAGAAACTATTAAGTATTTCATTTTTACCATTGCCCGTAATTTGGTGACTGACTATTTACGTCGTTATTATAAGAGGCAGGAAGTGACTTCTTATTTATATGAGCATGCGGTAACTTATACAAATGAGACTGAGGCTCGTGTGGTGGCTGATGACTTGGAAGCATGTGAGAAATATAGATTGTCTTTGCTTCCTCCACAGCGTCGTACTATTTATGCAATGAGTCGTTTTGAAGACAAATCTATTTCAGATATTTCAGAGGAATTAAATCTTTCGCATCGTACCGTTGAAAACCATTTAAGGATAGGGCGGCATGAGGTGCGCGAGTTTATCAAACAGTGTATATAATAAGAAAACAACAATAAAACTGTTAATATTAAATTTCAAGTTTATGAAAAACGAATTCTTTAAATTTTCATCGAGAAGAATCTTGTTTTCTACGGTGATGGCTTCTGCCTTGTTGGCAGGTAGTCCGCAGGCTGTATTTGCAGAGGTGAATGAGTTACAGTCTGTTATGCAGGCTGGTACAGTGAAAGGTCAAGTAGTGGATGCTGCCGGAGAACCTGTTATTGGTGCCACGGTACAAGTAAAAGGTACGACTAATGGTACAATTACCGATTTTGATGGTAACTTTATATTGAATAATGTCCCGGAAAAAGGCATATTGGTTATTTCTTATATCGGATACAAGGCTCAGGAAGTAAATATATCAGGGAAAACGAGCATTAAGGTTGTTGTGAAAGAGGATACCGAGGTGCTGGATGAAGTAGTAGTGGTTGGTTACGGTGCCCAAAAGAAAGCTTCTTTAACTAGTTCTATTAGTCAGATCAAGGGGGATGAGGCTTTTAAAAATAAGGGTATTGCTAATGCTACAGTCGCTTTGCAAGGTGAAGTTCCGGGATTGACAATTACACGCACTTCTACTCGTCCGGGTAGTGAGGGAGCAGAGATGAAAATACGTGGTGATATTTCTGTCAACGGAAAATCTTCTCCATTAGTTATCATTGATGGTATAACTGGTTCATTGGATGAGTTAAATGCCATGGATGCAAGTGATATTGAGAATATTTCAGTTCTGAAGGATGCTTCAGCAGCGATTTATGGTGCCCGTTCAGCCTCAGGAGTTGTACTGGTGACAACAAAGCGTGGTAAGAAAGGAAAGGCTCAAATATCATATAGTGGTTCAGTTAGTCGTACAATTAATGGTATTCAGCCCCCTATCACAAATAATCAGGAATGGTTGGATATGTTTTATGAAGCTCAATATAACGATGCTGCCGCTTTAAATCCTAATTTGACTACTGCTGATGAAATTCATAAAGCTGTGAATTGGTGGATATTTAATTCTTTTGGAGGTCCAACTCTGGATCAATCAGATATTGATCCGGCTACTGGTGCACCAACAGTATATAAGGGAGAAACACTTTTTAATGCCCTTCGTGCAGGTAAAGTCTTGACATTACAAAATGGCGATAAGGTAGAACGTTGGGATCCAAATGTGTATATGATGGATTATCTTTATGGTCAGGCAACTTCCCAAAAGCATTCGATTAGTATTTCGGGAGCAGATGAAAAATTCAGTTATCGGGCATCTTTGGGATATGCGGATAATAATTCACAATTGAAAGTTGCTAATGATGGAGAAAAAAAATATAGTGGTCGTTTAAATGCTGATTATCAAGCGACAGATGCTTTGAAATTTGAAACAAACATGTCGTATGACAAACGTGATATTATAACTCCAACTACTGATGTGGGAGCTGGATATTTTGACCCTTGGTTTTGGACTGTGTATAATCAAAATGGTCAGGCTTATGATACATTCAGTGGTAACCGGAATCCTATTGGCGGGTTGACTCAAGGGGGGGGAAAGAAAAATTCATTGACAACCTTCAGAGGAAGTGCCAAAGCGACTTATGATTTTTCTAAATGGGTAAAAGGACTTTCTATTTCAGCTTCGGGAGCTTATAAAACTGTACAGAGAAATATGCAGGAAGTGAAGAATAAAGTACAATATTATGATTGGGTAGGTACACAGACTGGTAATAAGCAAGGTCCCGGACAATTGAAAGAAGAAATAGAAAAATGGGAAAACATTACTTTAGGTGCTTTTGCTAATTATAACCGTACTTTCGCTGATGTACATAGCGTTTCTGCCATGTTGGGTATGACTGCCGAACAAGAAACATATAAAAAGGTAGGTGCGGTTCGTAAATCCGGTGCTGTTTATCCGGGGTCCGGATTAACAGATTTGGATGTATGGGTAAATGGAAATAATAATGAGGCATACGGTGGACAGAATTCTTGGGGATTGGTTTCTTATTTAGGACGTTTAAATTATACTTATGCTGATAAATACTCAATAGAGATATTGGGACGTCGGGATGGGTCTTCTAAGTTAGCGAAAGAACAACGTTGGAAGAATTTTTACTCTATTTCTGGTTTTTGGAGACTTTCAAATGAAGACTTTTTAAAAGATGTTTCATGGTTGAGTGATCTGAAGCTGCGTTATAATTATGGTAGAACGGGTAGTGTGGAAGGTATTGATAATTACGAAAGGTTTGCTACTATCAAAACTGGTACGACTATTTTTGGTATAAATCCCGGTACGCATACTTCATTGTGGGTAGACGGTATGAGATCTGCGGACCGTACATGGGAAACTATCGACAGTCACGATGTGGGAGTGGATTTTGCCTTTCTCAGTAACCGTTTGAGAGGTTCATTTGATTATTTTATCAAGACCAATAACGGAATGTTTATTGATGTACAATATCCTTCTATTTTAGGTGCGGCTGCTCCTAAAAGCAACAATGGTAAGTTTCGTGCCCGTGGTTGGGAATTGGCTTTGAATTGGGATGATCAAATAGGTCAGGTGAAATATAGTATTGGAGGATCTCTTTCGGATGCATGGTCAAAAGTGCTTGAATTAGCTAATAATGAAAATGTACCCAATGAGGGTAAGAATGAAAATCGCTTGATAGGAATGCCAAGACAAGCATTGTATGTATACCAGACTGATGGAATTTTCCAAAATGCGGATGAAGTGGCTGCATATTATGAAAAGTACTATTGGAATGCGGATCATTCAGGACCGAAAGCTAATAATATTCTTCCTGCACCTCAGGAGGCGGCTACCAATACACTTCGTCCGGGTGCTCGCAAAGTAGTCGATTTGAATGGCGACGGTGCTATCACGAAGGATGACCTTTACTATGCAGGAGATATGGCCCCTCGTTTGACATTTGGCTTTAAATTGGGGTTGGAATGGAAAGGAATCGACTTCTCGGCTTTCTTCCAGGGAGTAGGTAAACAAGTATTGTTAAGAAATGGATATTTGGCTGCTCCATGGACAACAAATTATGTTCTGCAAAATAAAAACTTCGCAGGGAAAATGTGGAGTGAGAATAATCGGGATGCAGAATATACTATCGCTTCACGTGATCAGGATTTTAATAAGTGGAACTATAATAACAAAGATGTCAGTGTTCAGAATAATCGGTACGTCCGTTTGAAATCTTTGGTAGTAGGGTATTCATTGCCTCAAAAGTGGATTTCAAAAGCCGGACTCAGCAAACTGAGAGTTTACTTCTCCGGTGATGACCTTTGGGAATGGACAAAAGTAAAGGATGGATATGATCCGGAATATGGTGAAAATTCAAATAATACATTCCCGTTCAGCAGACTGCTGACATTCGGAGTAGATGTTACATTCTAATAATCTGTTAAAATATAAACGTATGAAAACCATAATAAATAAATTTTTTCTTGTATCGGCTGTAGTGATGGCATTGACAGCATGCAGTGATTTTCTTGATAAAGAACCGTTGTCTCAGGGAACAGAGGCTATTGTGTTTAAGACTCCTGAACATTTTGAACAGGCTGCCAATGCTTTATATAATGTAATTGGATGGAAAAATCTGGATGATAAGCCGTCTTACGATGATATAATGGACCGGGGGACGGATATCAGTGGACTAGGAAGCAATGGAGGTGGTTCTGCACCGGAAGAAAATTGGAGTTGGGACAAGCCTTATTCCCATATCCGTACTTGCAATATCTTGTTGGAAAAGGCAGAAGCCTATGATGGAAGCCAAAGCGATATTGCCCAGTCAGTGGGTACTGCTTATTTTTTTCGTGCATGGCAGCATTTTTATTTGTTGCAACATTTTGGTGGTGTGCCTATTTCAGACCATGTGTTGACTGTCAGTGACGGAGTGTTACAGGCCCCTCGAAACAGTCGGTATGAAGTGGCAGCCTTTATTATGTCCGATTTAAGAGAGGCTGTAAAGCACTTACCTAAAGAGACAGAAATCCCGGAAGGAAGCAAAGGAAAAGTAAGCAAGGAAGCTGCCAAGTCTTTTTTGGCCAGAGTATTGCTTTATGAGGCTACGTGGGAAAAGTATGTTCCTGCTATCAATTATGATTTAGATGGTGATGGTACTTCACAAGGGGCAGGCACTGCTAAGCCAGAAGGATATCCTTCTATAACCGATATGCTGACAGAAGCAAAGCAGATGTCAAAAGAGGTGATAGAAGAAGCTGAAAGTGGAACTTATAAGTTGTGGACAGAATGTGACTCTTTGAGTTATTACTATTTGTTTAATATTGATGATAAAGGTGGGAATATTCCTAATTTCAAAAGTGCGGGAAAAAGTACAAATAAAGAATTTATTTTTTACAAAAAATATGACTACGATCTGAACCGCGGTGGTATTAATTTATCGCATTCAGTCATGGTAGGCGCAGCAACGGGTATGAGTGCCCAGTTTGGTGAATCTTTCCTTTGTCGCAACGGACTTCCTATTCGTATCAGTTATACAGGTAGTATGTCTGATGCGCAGAATAATCCAGAATTCGAGGGATATGCTACATTTATAGGTGAATATCGTAATCGTGATTATCGTTTTGTCGGCTGTACTTTCTTGCCTGACCGTGTATCTTATAGTAGCCGTACTGAAGATGGACGTCAGCGTACGGATGCTAATCAACCGTATCCTACTCCTGTGTTTCCGAAGGACAATGATCATTATGATCCTACTGATCCCGTATATAGCAGTTCTTGTGCAGTGTTCCATCCCACAATCAGAAATAATAGTACAATGGGGGGATATAGCAGCCGTAAATATCTGATTGAAGGAGCGAATCGTCCGGATAATACAGAATCTGCAGATTTCCCGTTGATCCGTTTGGCAGAAGTACATTGCATTTATGCCGAAGCTACTTGTGAATTGAATAATGGAAACATTTCAGATGAAGATCTTAATTTTTCTATTAATAAAAATCGTGCCCGTGCCGGAGTGGCTCCTTTGACCAATGCGTTGATTGCCAATGTTTGGGATGCTGGTTATTGGGATCATGCTACAGGAAAAACTATTTGTAAAAAAATGAATATGTTGGATGAAATACGTAGAGAGCGTGCATGTGAACTTTTTGGTGAAGGCTTTCGTATGGACGATTTGAAACGTTGGGGTATTGCGCATATCAACCTGACTGGCCGTAAACTGGGCCGACATGTTTTGAGGACAGCATACGAAACAGAGAAAGCCAATGATGCCACTTACTTCGGTGAACCTTGTTATTATCCGGAAAAGTATCCTTTGCTTTATGGGCTTTATGAGGGCTCTGATCCTAACGACCCTGACTATGGACGTTCTATAGCAACTTTGGCTGGTAATTTGCTTTATACACAAAGAGATTATTTAGATCCTATTCCTCGTCAGCAGATACGTTTGAATCCGCAATTAACGCAGAATCCCGGTTGGTAATAAAAACTGAAGGATAAATCGAAAATCAATAGACTGATTTATAGCAGATAGGGTGTGAAATAAGAATATTCTTTAGGTAAAAGATTATTTCACGCCCTAATTTATAATGAAATTGCAGTATATTAGAATTGCCGGTAGGCGATTTGAGTGATTGATAGTTATCGAACGTATATTCTATAAAACCAATAATAAACTTTACAAATGGAAAGAATGAGAACATTATGCTTGATAGGTCTTTTATGGATGATGACCTGTATCCTTTATGCGCAAAACCAGTTGATAACTTACACGGTTCCCGGTGACGGGGTGGAGTTGAAAGACGATTTTACAGTTCGGGTGAGGCAATCGGGCGGTGGATGGAAAGAAGTAGTCACTTATCCGGTGAAAGTAGATGAAGTACGCCAGACGAAGCATCATGTTGAACTGGCCTCAATGGGATATTTTGACTTTTCCGGGCAGGTGGAAGTTTCCGTCACCTATAATAAAGGAGAAGTAAAGAGTGGCAGGGTGCGTCCGTTGTCGTATGGTATCACTCCGAGGACCAGCGGCAGTACGATAACTTTTACACTAGACCGTCCGCGTAACTTGTCCATTGAAGTAAATGGAGACATCTTCCATAATCTTCATCTTTTTGCGAATCCGATAGATGAAAACCGCCCGAAGAAATTGAAAGACAAGAATCTGATTTATTTCGCTCCGGGAATACATCAGTTACCCGGCGATACACTCAATGTTCCTTCGGGAAAGACTGTCTATGTGGCAGGTGGGGCCATTGTGCGTGGATGTATCCGTGCGGTCAATGCCCGTGATGTGAAAATTCTGGGACGGGGTGAGGTGCATCCCGAAGGTCGTGGGGCAGGTATCAGCATTATTAATTCACGAAATATATATGTGGAAGGTCTCATCACAACCCAATGTCCCACTGGAGGTTCGGACAGTGTGACAATCCGCAATGTAAAGGCCATCAGTTCATACGGGTGGGGGGACGGTATGAATGTGTTTGCCAGCAACAACGTCTTGTTTGACGGAGTATTTTGCCGTAACTCCGATGATTGCACTACCGTGTATGCTACACGTATGGGGTTTCATGGCGGATGCCGTAATGTAACAATGCAGAATTCTACCCTGTGGGCAGATGTGGCGCATCCTATTTTTATCGGGTTGCATGGAGATGTGGAAAGAAATGAAGTGATGGAGAATCTGACTTACCGGAACATTGATATTTTGGATCATCGGGAAATGCAGGTGGATTATCAAGGCTGCCTGGCTATCAATGCAGGTGATAATAATCTGGTCCGGAATGTGCGGTTTGAGAATATCCGTATCGAGAATTTCAGGCAAGGACAATTGGTGAATCTGCGTATATTTTATAACAAGAAGTATTGCAAGGCTCCGGGCAGGGGCATTGAGAATGTGCTTTTTAAAGATATTACCTATAATGGCGATCATGCCGAACTCTCACATATTGTTGGCTATGACAAGGAACGGATGGTGAAGAATATTCGTTTTGAGAATCTGAAGATAAACGGTAAAGTTATATCGGATGATATGGCCGGCAAGCCTGCATGGTATAAAACATCAGACATGGCGCGTTTCTTTGTTGGGGAACACGTGGGCAGTATTGTATTTACAAAATAAAAAAGGTCAGTCTCAAGCAAGAGTTTCAAGAAGATTTAAACAACTCAGCTAAAAAGACCTACAACATTGTCTAAAGAAAATTATTATAAATGGCATGAGGTAGCAGTGAGTTCGGTAGTATAGCGACTGTTTTCTTACTGTATGTTTTTTGAAAAATATCTGTCACACTGTCATATGACTTTTCAATGCCTTGTTATACAGCGTGTTAAATCTGTGATGAATACTGTGACAGATAAAAAAAGTGTCACCCTTCTCTGTCACATAGAAACGGATGAAGTAGTTCTCTCGACGAACTATTTCATGCAGATAACCTATATGCTTAACAGGGTGTTCCAACGTGTGGAACAGTTGATTTCACCATCAGAAACAACTTGTTTTTCCCGGGGGAACTCCTTGTTTCACATGGGGAAATAAGGAGTTCCATCAGACAGGCTCCTTTGTTCCTCTCAAGAATGAGGAAGATAAAGAGTATTCGTTTCGAGAACCTGATGATAAACGGTAAGGTGATGTCGGCATGATATGCCCAAAGGGCCCCAATGGTATAAGATTCCGGATTGGGCAGGTATCTTTGTGGAAGAGCATATGGAGAATGCAGTATTTGTGAAATAAAAAATAAGGGTAATTATTTAAGTGGAATAATTCTTTAAGAGCAATCCTTTTTCGTATCTTTGTCCATTGAAAATGAATAAATTATATTCTTATGGAATTACAAGATAGATATATCCGTTTTGATTGGGCAGTCAAACGCCTGTTGCGTCATAAAGCCAATTTTGGTGTGCTCGAAGGGTTCCTTACGGTGCTGATAGGTGATGATATCCATATAGTGGAGATTCTGGAAAGCGAGGGTAATCAGCAAACGGAAGAGGATAAGTTCAACCGGGTTGATATCAAGGCTCTTAATAGTAAAAATGAGATTGTTATCATCGAGATCCAAAATACCCGTGAACTGTATTATTTGGAGCGTATCCTGTATGGAGTAGCCAAGGCCATTACGGAGCATATCTCATTGGGTGAAACTTATTATAAAGTTAAAAAGATATATTCCATCAGTATCCTTTATTTCGATATCGGTTATGGAACTGATTATCTTTATCATGGGCAGAATATATTTAAAGGGGTGCATACGGGAGATTTCCTGCAGGTCAGTACCCGGGAGAAGGATGCTATTGTGCCTCGTATGCCTTCCGAAATTTATCCTGAGTATTTCCTTATCCGTGTGAATGAGTTTAATAAGGTGGCCATGACTCCCCTTGAGGAATGGATAGAATATTTGAAGACGGGTATTATCCGTCCTGACACGACAGCTCCCGGATTGGGGGAGGCACGTGAAAAATTGAAATATTATTCAATGACCCCTCAGGAACGTCATGCTTACGATGAACATCTCAGCGCTTTAATGATTCAGAATGATGTTCTTGATTCTGCCAAGTTGGAAGGAAAGATAGAAGGGCGTATGGAAGGTCGCGAAGAAGGCATTAAGGAAGGTGTCGTTCGCAATGCCCGGAGGATGAAAGAAAAAGGGCTCTCTATAGAGGATATTATGGAAATTACAGGATTGACATTCGAAGAGGTTAGTCAGTTGTAATCCCATGTTTGGTTAAATAAATCCACAGGTATCCTCATGAGGTATCTGTGGATTTTTATTTTAATGAATGAGGTGTTGAGTGAATATCGTGAGTGGAGCGTATTAAAAAGAAAATATTCATTTAAACATATAGCTTGATGAGGAAATTAGTATTTGCTTTATTGTTATTGTGCAGTGCTTTGTTTGCTACTGCCCAAGAATGGCAATGGTCCGTACAGCTGAAAGGATTCATCTCTTCCGAAACCGGCAAAGAACCGACTGCCTTCCTGTGGATACCTTCCGATTGCCATCAGTTGCGTGCCGTAATGGTAGGAAAGCACAATATGAGTGAGGAAACCCTGTTCGAGATGCCGCGTTTCCGGGAAGCATTGTCCCGGATGGGAATCGGACTGGTATGGATCACTCCCGGAATCGACCAGCAATGGGATGTGACAAAGGGAACGCAAGAGATTTTCAATCGGATGATGAATGACCTGGCGGAAGTCAGCGGCTATTCTGAGTTGGAACATATACCTGTAGTTCCTGTCGGTCATTCGGCAATGGCCACTTATCCGTGGAATTTTGCCGCTTGGAATCCTGAACGGACATTGGCTGTCATTTCTTTGCATGGAGATGCTCCCCGTACCAACCTGTGTGGCTATGGCGGGGAGAATCTGGAGTGGGGTAGGACACGTAATATAGATGGTATTCCGGGATTGATGATTGAAGGAGAATATGAATGGTGGGAGGCGCGGGTGAACCCTGCTTTGGCGTTTCGGATGATGTATCCCGAAAGTTGTATTTCATTTTTGTGTGATACGGGACGTGGACATTTTGATGTGGCCGGGCAGACTGCTGATTATATTGCTTTGTTTCTGCGAAAAGCGTTGGAATACCGTTTGTCCGGACATCCTTCTTTGAATGAGCCTGTCCGTTTGAAAAAACTGAATCCGGAAGAAGGGTGGTTGGCCGAGCGTTGGCGTCCGGAGCAGAAGGACAGGGCTAAGGCGGCTCCTTATCGGGACTATAAAGGAGATAAGCACGATGCATTTTGGTATTTTGATAAAGAAATGGCCGGACTGACCGAAGCCCGCTATGCAAAATATAAAGGTAAGCAGATGCAATATCTTGGATTTATGCAGAGAGGCCGGTTGGTTAAATATGATGCCGGACAACATGCCGGAGTGATTGCCGCTTTCCGGCCGGAAGCCGATGGCCTGACTTTTCACGTAAAGGGGGTGTATACGGACTCTTTGCGCTCCTCACTGGTAAAGGAACATGCTCATGGCGGAATTGAAGTTACTCGTATTTGCGGTCCGGTGGCAAAGGTGAATGATACTACTTTTACCGTGCGTTTTTATAGAATGGGAATGGATAATCCGAAGCGTACCGGAGATATCTGGCTGTTGGCCGCTAATGAGGGTGACAGTAGATATAAGAGTGCGGTACAACAATTCAATATTCGTATTCCTTATCGGAATACAGAGGGAAAACGCCAATATATACTTTTTCCGGGGATAGAAGATGTGAGGGAAGGAGTGGAATCAGTTTCTCTTGAAGCTGTTTCTGATTGTGGATTGCCCATATATTATTATGTAAAGGAAGGCCCTGCGGAATTACAAGATAACAGGCTGGTCTTTACGAAAATTCCTCCCCGCAGTAAATTTCCGGTGAAAGTCACCGTTGTAGCCTGGCAGTACGGGATTGCCGGACAGGTACAGACGGCTGAACCGGTGGAACGCAGTTTTTTTATAACGAAATAGTCAGCTCCGCGTTGAGTCTTTATTTCTTCTCTTTCGTATTGAATGATATAAAGGGAGAAGTTGCGATTTGTTATTATCATAATTCAGTAAATACCATGAAAAAGAAGCTGATGACTTGTCTTTATCTATGTCTTTCTGTCATCCATGTTTTTGCTCAAACGAAGGAGCACGGGAGGACGGGAGAATTTAATATTCTGGATTTCGGAGCCACCCGTGATACTATGATGGTGCATACGAAAGCTATCAATGAAGCGATTGAAAGCTGTTACAGGCAGGGTGGCGGAAGAGTGGTTATTCCTCCGGGTAAATTTAAGACAGGTACTATTTTTCTGAAAGATAATGTAGAACTTCATTTGGATAACGGTGCCTGCCTTTATGCCAGTGAGGATTATGCTGATTTTCCTATTCAGCCGAGAGCAGCTTACCGCTCTTTGAAAGATGCAGGCGGATGGTCGGCGTTGATTTATGCGGTGGGGGCTAGGAATATAGCCGTTACAGGCAAAGGTGTAATTGATGGGAGAGGAAAGGGCAGAAAAGGGCGTGTGGGCGGAGTACCGGGTGATGCCGACGGCAGGCCGCGCAATATCCTTTTTATTTCATGTAAAGGGGTACGTATCTCAGGTATCAGTATGAGGAATTCAGCCTTGTGGAATCAACATTATCTGGATTGTGAAGATGTTATTGTAGAGCATATCCATGTTTTCAACCATTGTAATGGTAATAATGACGGTATAGATATTGACGGTTGTCGCAGGTTTATCTTGTCTGATAGTGTCATCGATTCGGACGATGACGGAATCGTGTTGAAAAGTACGGGGCTGGCTCCTTGTGAAGATGTCGTTATTAATAATTGTATTGTCAGCAGCTTTGCCAATGCTATAAAATGTGGCACCAAATCGACCGGAGGATATAAGAATATTGTCATTTCTAATTGTATTGTTAAACCGAGTTGCAATAAAGGGGACCGCATTATAAAATCTACTCCAAGCGGTATTACGGCTATTTCTTTGGAGGTGGTGGATGGTGGAATAATGGATGGCGTGTCTATTGACAATATCGTAATTGAGGGTACGGAATGTCCTTTGTATGTCCGTTTGGCGAATAGAGGCCGGAAATATATAGATGAGGCTCCGGTTCCTCCAATAGGAAAAATGAGAAATATACAGATTAGTAATGTAACCGCTTATGATACCGGTAATTTTTGTTCTTCCATAACGGGGATTCCCGGTGGTGAGATAGAGAATATTTATTTGAGCAATGTTCGCTTTCTAAATAAAGGCGGGCTTGTAGCAGGAAATTGCCGTACGGCGAATGATATGCAAGGGAAACGGCATGATACTGCCGGAAATGTATTTCGGAACCAATATTGGTCTTCCCATCGGGAGGTGAAAGAGGATGAGAAAGGTTATCCGCAACCTACTGTATGGGGGAATCTGCCGAGTTATGGACTGTTTATCAGAAATGTGAGAAGTATAGCTGTGGACAATGCCACCTTTCAATCGGAAAAGCCTGATCCCAGGATACCGGTAATTGCCGTTAATGTAGGGAACTTGTCGCTTGACCGGATACAAGTCAACGACATTTCTTCCGCCGGTGTACTTTTGGATAATGTCAGGACGGCGGATGTAGACAGACGGTTGAGGAAAAGCGGAAAGTGATTTTCTATGTCGTTAAACAATAATTAAACCAACAGAAATATGAAACGGATATATGTATGTCTATTGATTTTTTTATGCTTTGCTTTTGTACAGGCGCAAAAGATAAAACACCCTGCTTTGCTTTATACTCCGGAGCGCATTCAGCAGGTGAAACAACGGATTGTAAATGATTTAAAGATGGCTGAGGCATGGGCTTCTATAAAGAAGACGGCAGATGAACAGTTACAGAAAAAGAATCTAAGCAAGGCGGATTACCTGGCTTTGGCTTATTTGATGACAGATGAAAAAAAATACGCTGACAAATTGAAAGAGATTTTATTGGATGTCATTAAGGAGGATACGTGGGGCAGTGAAGAAATGCTGGCGCGTATCCCTGTCTGGAGAGCGGATTTGGGACTGGCACATAAGGCTTACCTTTCTGCCATAGCCTATGATGCTGTTTATAATGACCTTTCAAGTTCCGAGAGGAAAGAAATAGCGGAAGGATTGAAACGGTTGGCCCTTGACCCGTGTCTGGGGGACTGGGTGCTGGAGCCGGCACGTATTCATTCGTTGAATTCGATGGGACATAACTGGTGGACTTCTTGTGCCTGCATGGGCGGCATACTGGCCTTGAGTTTACAAAACGAATTGCCGGAGGCAAAGCAAGGAGCGGAGGTGGTATATGAGGCTCTTCCCCAATGGTTTGACTTTGCCGGAGATGTCTTGCAGCAGAAGCCGAAAAGCTTTGATGCCGATGGAGGGATGTATGAAAGTCTCAATTATGCCAATTTCGGGATTCAGGAAGCATTACAGTTTCGTTTGGCATGGATGAACACCCATCCCGGACAAAAGCCGGTTCAAATTCCGCAACTGGATAAATTGTCCGATTTCTTTGTGCATGTCTGCTATCCGCGTACAGGTATACTATATAATATGAATTTTGGTGACAGCCATAAGAATGTGACTGCCGAAAGTACCTTGATGCTGCTCTATGCGATGGGAATCAGGAATGATAATATGCTTTGGTATATGAATCAGGTGGAACAGGGGCAACACCGTGACGGTTATTTTATCGACCGTCCGATGGGATTTCTCTATACGCCCGATCTAAGCAAAGCGCCGCAGTTGCCTGAAATAAAGAAATCACAACTTTTTGCAGATTTTGGGTGGGCTACGATGCGTACTTCCTGGGAGAAGGATGCTACCATGCTGGCCGTTAAATCGGGGCATACATGGAATCATTCTCATGCGGACGCCAACTCGTTCATCATCTTTCATAAAGGAGTGGATATTATAAAAGATGCGGGAAACTGCTGGTATCCTAATCCCAGTTACCGTAATTATTTTTTTCAAAGCGAGGCACACAATGTCGTGCTTTTCAATGGCAAAGGACAGTCGCGTGAACAACAATATCATGGTTCAATGCTGAGAGGGTATTTACATTATTTGCTCGATGCGGATAATGTAAAATATGTATTGGCCAATGGAACCGGCCCGTATTCAGACCAGTTTAGTCGTAATTTCCGTCATTTCCTGTGGATAGATGATGTGATTTATATGATTGATGATTTGAAAACTCATGATGTGGGACATTTTGAATGGCTTTGGCATCCGGGAGGAGAGGCGGAAAAACGTGGAATTGATCTGAATATAACAAATGGGAATTCTTCAGTTGTTGTCCGTCCGCTATATCCCCGTTTGTTGGCGAAATCCGATTTTGTACATGATTACCCCGAAGATTTATATTGGGAAGAAGTAGAAGCTCCAACGGAGGATTTAAAAGGAACAGAAACGTATTATTCATTTCATTTGCCGGCAAAAGTGGATCGGGTGAAAGGGCTGACCGCCATCATCTTGAAAGAAACGCCGGACCAGAAAGATCTTCCTTATATGGAAAGACGGGAAGGCAAAGATTGGATAGGACTTCGTATTCATTATAAGGGAAAAATAACAGATCTCTATATCAATCAATTGGCCGACGGGCGATTGATGCATAGCAATTCATGGATTGAAGCGGACGGATGGTTTACGGACGCTTATATGTTTGCAGTCACTTATGAGGCTGGTATGGAACCAGCCGGTTCAAAAGAGCACTTTATTTGTTATGGAAGCGCTTTAAGACGAGGAGATGTTTCTTTCTTTTCTTCTTTGGCTAAGCTTTTTGTGATTCAAAAGGAGGAAAACGGGCGGATGAAATTGTGGATGGATGGTCAACCGAAGATGAATGCTGGATTCAGAAGCGAGAAACGTCCGAAAGCGGTTGTCGTGAATGGAAAGGTAACTCCTGTAGTTTATGAGAAGGGCACGGTAAAAGTATCAGGCGTGGTTATTGAATGAGCGGGTAAGGCGAAGAATTTGGTGGAAGTTTATTTTACGCAAAGGTTTGCGTGCTTTTTGTTAAGCTGGCTGGTACTTATGTCAGCTTAATCTTTTTATTTTTGAGCATATAAATAAACGATTTGTTAACGTGTAAAATAATGATACGATGAAAAAGCTCTTCTTTTTAATGGCTGCGAGTTTTTTGTTTGCTCCTGTACATGCACAGATAACCGAGCGTGAACGTCCTGCCGAATGGCAACATCTGGTAAAGGGTGCACGTTTTATGGACCGTTTCCTTCCGATGCCCGACGGTATCCAGGCCAAGGGGATATGGGGAACTGACAGTGTGCTGAACCGTTATGTGGATAATGGCATTGAGCTTCCCGGAGTTTCTTTCTGGGGAGGAAATATATTGCAGGATACGGAAGGCAAATATCATCTGTTTGTGTGTGGCTGGCCCGAGAACTCTCCGAAAGGTCACATGTTCTGGTCAAACTCTACCGTTTTTCATGCGGTAAGTGACCGGCTCACGGGACCTTTTAAAATACGGAATTCCATTGGAAAAGGACATAATCCGGAAGCGTTCCGTCTGTCGGACGGCCGTATCGTGGTCTATGTTATTGATGGTTATTATATAGCGGACAGGGTGGATGACAAGGTTTGGACGTATGGAAAGTTCAGTTTTGACCCGCGTGACCGTAAAATCATAGAAGGCCTCTCCAATCTGACTTTTGCCCGTCGTCAGGATGGCTCTTATCTGATGGTATGCCGCGGTGGAGGTGTCTGGATCAGCAAAGACGGACTTTCACCCTATAAGCAGTTGACGGACAAACGGGTTTACCCGGACGTGGAGGGCCGGTTTGAAGATCCGGTGGTATGGAGGGATGATTTGCAATATCACTTGATCGTAAATGACTGGTTGGGCAGGATTGCTTTCTACCAGCGTTCCAAGGATGGAGTACATTGGGTGACGGAACAGGGAGAAGCATACATGCCGGGCGTATCATTCCATAAAGACGGAACGGTGGAGCGTTGGTTTAAATATGAGCGTCCTAAGGTTTTCCAGGACGAGAAGGGGCGTGCCGTCCAAATGAATTTTGCCGTGATTGATACGATAAAATGGAACGACCTTCCTAATGACAAACATAGTTCCAAGAACATAAGCGTTCCCTTGAATAAAGGGATGCTATTGTCCGTTTTGAATGAAAAGGAGATCACTCCGTCTACCCGTACCATTGAAGTGAAGATTGCCGCCGAAGAGGGGTTCCATCCGCAAACGGATGTGGATGTAAAGTCGTTGCGGTTCGGTTCGTTTACAGAAGTGAACTTCGGGCGTGGTTGCAAACCGGTGAAGACCAAGGTTTCGGGGGAAGACTTGATTGTGGTTTTTAATGCCGAAGGAAGTGGAATTACCTCTGGTGAGTTTGCTCCCAAAATGATAGGAAAACACAGGAATGGGAACATGCTTTACGGTTATGCCCGCCTGCCTTATGTGAATTACCGGCCGGCTTTGCTTTCTGCCCGTCGTCCTGTGTTTGATAAGGAAAAAGGGGAATTGAAAGTGGAGATACAAAACTTTGGATTGTCTGCATCGGAACCGGCGGAAGTGGAGGTGATATGTGGCGGCCATAGCTTGGGGCGGATGACTCTAAAGACATTGCAGCCTTATGAAGTAGAGTATCTGGCCTTCTCTCCGGATGCAGCCTTGGCGGATGACAAATCATCTTATGAAGTCGTATTTTTTTATGAAGGAAAAGAGGTGGAACGGAACAGATTCGGAAAAGACTGATTTAATTTGTAAGTTGACGGTTGATAACATCTTATTTTTGAGTGAAAAACGTTTGCCCAACGTATCTAATAAGAAAAATGCAAAATATGAAGAATTTATTGACCTTTTGTCTTATGGTATGCTGTGTGGCCGTACAGGCTCAATTAGTGACTTATCCCGAAGGACTGCAGACCGGTATGCCTCATAATGATGACTATACGGTTCGTGTCCGTGTGCCGGGGGGCGACTGGAAAGATCTGTTTGAGTATAATGTGCAGGTAGATATGGATAGGGTACAGGATGCTTCGATGGTACAGTTTGATATGGGCAGTCCTGTAGAAGTGATGGTGAAAAAAAATAATGGGATGATTCATGAGGTCGATATCCGTCCGCAGGCCAGGAAAGTGCAGTATGTGCAGAATAAGAATGTAATTACGTTTACGCTGGACAAACCTCAGTATCTGTCTGTGGAGTTTAATGGCGACCGCCTGCATAATCTCCATCTTTTTGCCAATCCGATGGAAACGGAGACTTACTCGGAAGAAGAGAAAGGAGTGATGTATTTCGGGCCGGGAGTGCATCGTCCCAAAGATCTGCCGAACAATCAGATAAGAATACCAGGCAATACGACGGTTTATCTGGCACCGGGAGCTGTTGTGAAAGCGAAGTTGCTGCTGGATAAAGTGGAGAATGTACGGATCATTGGGCGTGGCATTTTGGACCATCCTGTTCGTGGTATTGAAATCACTGATTCTAAAAATATAGTGATAGATGGCATAACAGTGGTCAATCCTGATCATTATACCGTATTTGGCGGAGGTGCTGAGGGGGTGACAATCAAGAACCTGAAATCATTCAGTTGTAAAGGTTGGAGCGATGGCATCGACATGATGTGCTGTCACGATGTATTGATAGACAATGTGTTTATGCGTAATAGTGATGACTGCATTGCTTTATATAATCATCGTTGGAACTGGTGGGGCGGTTCGGACAATATCACTGTACAGAATACCATTCTTTGGGCGGATATTGCTCATCCTATCAATGTAGGTGGTCATGGTGATCCGAATTCTCCGACAGGAGAGATTATTGAGAATCTGGTTTTCCGCAATATTGATATTTTGGAACATGATGAAGATGATGTGCCTTATCAGGGATGTATGGCTATAGATGCAGGCGACAGGAACAGGGTGAAAAATATATTGTTTGAGGATATTCGTGTGGAAAGTATTCAAGAGGGGAGGCTGTTTCATATCAATGTCCGTTTTAACGGGAAGTATGACAAACAACCCGGACAAAGCATTGATGGAGTGACTTTCCGTAATATTACTTATAACGGGGTGGGAGAAAACCCGTCACTGATAAAAGGATTGGACAAAGACCGGATGGTACGGGATGTGATTTTTGAGAACGTTGTGGTTAATGGGAAGAAAATGAAAGATTTAAATGGTTTTATAACCAATGAATATATTGAAAGAATTGAAGTCAAATAGTATCTTTTATGTAAATCTAGGAATATGAGGATTCTGGCATTTATTTGTTTATTAATATTATCCGGTTTGACCGGATTATATTCACAAGATACCGGCGATGTACAGGTGAAAAGTGGTTATATGAAGGTTCCGGAAGGTTCTTTGTATTATGAAGAAGCAGGTACGGGAGAGCCGCTTATTTTTATTCACGGACACTCTTTGGACCGTAGAATGTGGAATGAACAGTTCTTTAAGTTTGCAAAGCATTATCGAGCTATACGATATGATTTGCGCGGATATGGCATTTCATCCAAACAAACGGAAGATTTCCAATTTACCCATGCAGAAGATCTGGTTGCTTTGATGGATGCTTTGCATATACGGAAAGCGCATATTGTAGGTTTGTCTTTGGGGGGATTCGTTGGTGCGGATATGCTGGGATGTTTTCCGGACCGTATGTTGTCCGCTTTCTTGGCCAGCGGAAATATCCGCAAATCAAAAGGACCCAGTGAGCCGATGACAAAAGAGGAAGCGGCAAAACGGGATGAAGAAATCGCAGCACTGGAAAAGAAAGGAGTGGATGTGATGAAGAAGGAATGGTTCGAAGGACTGATGCAGTCGGGTGGAACAAGAAAAGAAAGAATGCGTGTGCCTCTGTGGGAGATGATCGATGACTGGGATGCATGGCAGCCTTTACATAAGGAGGTGAGGGTGATAATCGGACTGGATGCTTATGCAAAACTGAAAGAAAATCATCCTCAGGTACCTACTTTGATTGTTGAAGGCAGGTCACCCGGAAACAGATATTCCGATCATCCTGAGATTTTGGATTATCTTCCGAATGGAAAATTGAAAGTGCTGGATGATTGTGGTCACATGATGAATATGGAGTAACCGGAAGCATTTAATGAAGCATTGGAAGAATTTTTAAATGACTTGGAATAAAAGTGGTTGGACTGCTGAAAAAGGAAGAGGTATTTTGAGTGCTCTCTTCCTTTTTTTCGTATTATAAAATAGAGATTCCAATAATCGGATAGTAAATGAAAAAATACAATGATATGAAGAGGAAAGTATTTATAGCGGTTATGTCGCTAGTTGTTTCAGGTGGTTTGTCTGGCCAATCAGTTTATCCCGGCCAGCATTCCGGAAAATTGAAAAAAGAAACCATAGCTCCGATGCAAGTCAAGAGCTTTGATTTGAAGGATGTCCGTTTGCTGCCGAGTCGTTTTCGTGAAAATATGATGCGTGATTCTATGTGGATGGCTTCTATAGAGGTGGACAGGCTGTTACATAGTTTCCGTACTAATGCGGGTGTGTTTGCCGGTCGGGAAGGTGGTTACATGACAGTAAAGAAATTAGGCGGATGGGAATCCTTGGACTGTGAATTGCGTGGACACACCACAGGGCACTTGCTTTCTGCCTACGGCCTGATGTATGCGGCGACAGGCAGTAAACTGTTCAGACACAAAGGAGACAGTTTGGTAAGTGGTCTGGCTGAAGTACAAAACGCGTTGGGTAATGGTTATTTGAGTGCTTATCCTGAAGAATTGATTAATCGTAACATCCGTGGCACCAGTGTATGGGCACCGTGGTACACGCTTCATAAGCTTTTCTCTGGATTGATAGACCAGTATCTTTACAGTGACAATCAGAAAGCTTTGGAGGTTGTTATCCGTATGGCCGACTGGGCCTATCATAAGCTCAAACCATTGGATGAGACTACACGTCAAAAGATGATACGGAATGAATTTGGTGGAGTGAATGAGTCTTTTTATAATTTGTATGCGATAACCGGGGATGAACGTCATCGGTGGCTGGCTCAATTCTTTTACCATAATGAAGTGATTGATCCGTTAAAGGAACTACGTGATGATTTGGGTACTAAACATACCAATACATTTATTCCGAAAGTGATAGCCGAAGCTCGTAATTATGAATTGACAGAGGATGAGAACAGCAGAAAGTTATCCGATTTCTTTTGGCATACTATGATAGACCATCATACATTTGCCCCCGGATGCAGTAGTGACAAGGAACATTATTTTGATCCGGCCCGGTTCTCCAAGCATGTGTCAGGTTATACCGGGGAAACGTGTTGTACCTATAATATGTTGAAGCTGTCCCGTCATCTGTTCTGCTGGACAGCCGATGCTGCTATTGCGGATTATTATGAACGTGCTCTTTATAACCATATTTTGGGACAGCAAGATCCTCAAACCGGTATGGTGACATATTTCCTGCCCTTGCTTTCGGGTTCGCATAAGGTGTATAGTACGAAAGAAAACTCTTTTTGGTGTTGTGTGGGCAGCGGCTTTGAAAACCATGCTAAATATGGAGAAGCCATCTATTATCACAATGATAAAGGCATTTATGTGAATCTTTTTATTCCTTCGGTAGTCAATTGGCAGGAGAAAGGATTGACTCTCCGCCAGGAAACGGATTTTCCGGCAGAGGAAACCACAGTTCTGACCATAGGCACTCAAAGTCCTGTAGAGACTACGGTTTATCTTCGTTATCCTTCGTGGAGCAAGGAAGTGAAAGTCGCTGTAAATGGTAAAAAGGTGGCGGTGAAGCAGAAGCCCGGTTCATATATTGCTATCACTCGTCTATGGAAAGACGGTGACCGTATTACGGCTGATTATCCCATGCGTCTCCGTGTGGAAACGACTCCGGATAATCCTCAAAAGGGAGCGTTGGTTTATGGTCCGGTAGTGTTGGCCGGTGAACGGGGAACAGAAGGAATGCAGGCACCTGCGCCCGATTCCAATCCTGCTTTGTACAATGATTATTATACGTATGATTATCATATCCCTGTAGGACTTCGCACCACGTTAAAACTTGATGTCAAGCATCCTGAACGCAGTGTACGGCGTGTCGGTACGGAGTTAAAGTTTACGACTTCTCAAGGAGATGTGATAGAACCGTTGTACAATATTCATCGGCAGCGTTATGTGGTATATTGGGATTTGGAGAAAGAATAAATTTCATTATTAGATGAGTAAATGAATCCTTTGATTCGTATTTATATATGGTTTGACTAATCAAATGATATAGGAATATGAATAGAGGATTCGTTTTTATTTTCAGGTTGGCAGTTCATGGAATCAGAATGAAAAAGATTCTAGCCGCCTTTATTTTGGGGATGGGATGTATGTTGGCTGTTCAGGCGCAGCAACACCCTTGTGTCTATGTTGCTCCGGCGGATAGGGCGTCTGTTCTGCAAAAAGTGAAAAATGAGCCTTGGGCTGGGGAAGCCTTTGCAGCTATTCGCTCCAAAGTGGAAAAATATGTGGATCGTCATCAGACTGATCCCGAATGGATAACTTCCCGGCTGGCCATGTATTGGAAAGATGGAGAGCGCTATACTCAATGTTATTTGAAAAAACAGAATTGGGACTATGGAGAGGGGAATGCTCCTGTTCCCACTGTAAGAATGCCGGGAATGCGTACTTGGAATAAGTATGTCAATGTTCCGCTGGAGGACCGCACTCCTTATAATGAAACAGGTGATATGTGGGGAATTAATAAATTAAATCCTTCGGAGCCTTCGGTCAAAGTGCCTTATAAGGAAAGCGGGCACATGATACGGGGGAATAATGTCGAGATCTTGACATTAGCAGAAAATGCCGCTTTTGTTTATTGGGTGACAGGAGAAGAGAAGTTTGCCCGTTTTGCCACAGATATATTTAATGTGTGGTTGGTAGGGACGTATTATATGAATCCTATTTTGGACCCTGAAAAGTCGTGTGGCAGTGTCGGTGGTTGGGAACCGGGAGGTATTTGCGGCTATTATGATTACGAACAGATACATGATGATTTGGTAATGCATGCGGCAATGGCGTATGATTTTGCTTTCGATTATTTGATACGGCATCCTCATGCTCATCTGAAAGCAATTGGGAAAGATACAAAAACGGTAGCTGCCGAAGTCTTTAAGCGTTTTATCAATATAGGGCTGGTACGCGGTGGCAAATCGGGTAACTGGAATGTGAACGGGTGGAATATAATGCTGCGTCCTATGTTGGTGCTCGATCATAATGAGGCTTATGCTGACGGTAAAGGAAAAGAGTATTATTTGAATCTGCTGGTGAACGAATCTACTCCTTATCATGATGCCATTCCCGATATATTGAAAACTTACGATCGGGTGACAGGGCTGTGGCCGGAATCTCCCGGTTATTCATTCGGTACAGTGCAGTCATTGCTTGATTGGGCGGCTCCCTTGAAACGTGCCGGGATAGATATCATAGCCGGTAACCCCATTTTGCAGAAAGCTGCAATGGCTGTATTTCCTTGGATGGACGATGCAGCCAATATGGTGGTGTTCGGTGATTCACGTGGGGGAAGTGCTAATTTTCAGACGTTTGAAAATCTGCTGACTTATTATACCGGAACAGATAATAAGGAGGGGGTGGAAAAAGTGGCAAGTGCCTTGAACAAAGGGATTTCTCAAAAGAAATACTCCAGAAATAATGCCGGTTGGACAGGGCTTTGTACCTATACAGCTACCATCCCGTCTGTACGTGCAGAGAGTAATGAGCGTGCGTCTTATTCTCCCCATCATCGTTTTATTACAATGAAGAACTGGGAGGGAGATTATAAAATGATGTTCACTCTGTATGGTGGTAAAAAAGGATACCATCTCACTCCGAACGGGTTGGCTTTACAATTCTATGCGTATGGTTATGCGTTGGCTCCGGATGCAGCGGCTTATGAGTCCTATTGGAGTAAAGATCATGGATACCATCAGTCTCCTACAGGTTCTAATACGGTTTTACCCGGATATACGGAAGGAGATATCACTATTCATGCTATGGAACCTATGGTGAAGGAGGGAGAATTCGTAAATGATAGGGAATTAACTCCTTACCTCAACTTTGCCGATGTGTCTGCCGGTGAGAAAAGAAGAATGGTCGCTATGGTCCGTACTTCGGGGAATAGTGGTTATTATGTGGATATTTTCCGGTCGGACAGGGCGGATAATGATTATTTGTTCCATCATGTAGGTACTTCGATGGAAATCACTGATTCGGAAGGGAACAAGCTTCCCGGTGAGGCTTTGGAGAAGTTTGACAAGACGTGGCATGAAGGATATCATTGGTTTTCCAATC
>CAUHML010000039.1 GCA_959606905.1 uncultured Bacteroides sp.
AAAACAATCATTACAGGAAACAGTAAGCAAGGAACGGGAAAACTATAAATCGGTGTTCCTTAAAAAACGGTCGGTTTGTAACCGTCAAAGCGTGTACATAAGTGGAGAGATACAAAAACGTATCACGCAGATTGTAGGAGTGATTACGGGCAAACAGGTAAGCATCGGAAATTTCATTGATAACGTACTGGAAGAACATTTAAGTACACACAATGATGTTCTTTCGGCTCTCTATTGGGAAGAAATGCAGAAAGGGATATTCAACCAGCCAAAAGAGAAAGACGTATGAATATCGTAACTATTGAGGAACAGACTTTTAAACAAGTATGTGGGCGGTTCTCCGGTTTCGTCAGTCAGGTAGAACGGATTTGCAGAGAGAATACCCACCAGTCGAACAAATGGCTGTCAGGTCGTGAAGTGTGCGCTCTGCTCGGTATCAGCATACGAAGTTTGCAGAACTACCGGGACAGCGGCAAACTGGGTTACTCCCAAATCGGTAATAAACTGTACTATAAATCTGCCGATATTGAAAGACTGATTGTAGAATGTACGATAAACGATGTTTTAGGAAAGAAAAACAGCTATATATCAACCAACAAATAAGCATCGCCTTATGAAAAGAAAACAAGATGTCAATTTAGAAGCAAACCAATCGTTCACCCTACCGGCTATTGTCGGTACATGGGAAAGTCTAAATATTCATCCTACGGTAATGATATACCAAAGTGGGAAAAAATATCTCCTTTCGATGCTCCATGTATCGGATAACGGACAGGCACAACCAGCCACTTACGAGATACAGAAAGAAGATATCCGTTACTTCATCGTTTCAGCCTTTAAACGGCTTTATATCGGCTATGACAGGGTAAAAGACAGTCTTTCCATTTCTTATTATGGCGAGTATTTGCGTAACTGACAGGTGATATATGTCAATCATTCAAACCAATTATAAATTAATAAAACGATATGGCAATATGGAACTGATAAACAGCAATAGTGAGATAATTAAGGATTTCTTTCAGTCTATGGAAAGAATGTTAGACAGTATCAGCCGACTGGCAAAGGAAAGCAGACCACATTTGAACGGTGAAAAGTTTCTAAGCAACCGGGAAGCATCCAAATATTTGAAAGTAAGCATCCGCACGCTGCAAGAATGGAGAGATACGGGCGTTATCCCGTACATTCAGATAAAAGGCAAAATCATCTACCGTCAAAGCGATATAGAACGTCTTTTGCAGACTTACTACAACAAGGAACGGCAGGAATGACCTATCGTCCTAAAAACACACACATTTTTTCCGAAACTGACTAAGAACATTAACTCTATCAGTGTAGTATTCAGTCTGTGCAAGCCTTTGGAAGAAAATACAACCCGGAGCGTAGCGCAGGTGTGGAGATTTTCTTTCAAACCCGTAGGGCTTGGGCTTGCACGGACGGACTACGGAGCTTACCTTTGTTAATGTTTTATTCAGCTTTGGAAAAAGTATTATAATTCTTTCTGCAACTTTCCAAACTTTGTCATTAAGGCTTTCTCACCAAAGTTTTCAAACTCAACTTTTACTATCTCTTCTCTGCCTGACTTTGAGATGTCTTTAATTAATCCTCTTCCAAATTTTTCATGTATTACATAATCACCAATAGCTAATATACACTCTTGATTTCTGTAAGACATATTAGAGGCTGTATTGGGAAGTCTTTCTTGCAAATTGGTTATTTTTGAGGTGAGGTCTTTTAACATTTCTGTCACATAGGTAATTTCAGGAGATAAATGTAAATTAGCCTCTAATGTAGCAGCAGAAACTCCTAATAAAGATACTAAAGAATTAATATTGGTTTCTTTAGCAGAGTATGTTGATTTTATATTTGCAGCTATAATATCTATCCCATCTTGAACTTCGTCTATTCTTAAAGAACTAGAATATTCACAATCTCTAAATCCTTGTATATCAAAAATACGACTGGTTAAATCATCCTTGATTAAGCAAACGGGTAAATTGAATGCCTGTCTTATCCCTAATTCATATAACACGTTGGGGTTTTTGGAACTCAAATCACAAATACACATTTCAGCACTTAAAAGATGTTGAACTATATCTAATACAATAAAATTAGTCTCCTCAATTTCATCTGCTCGTATTGCTTCGAATCCAGCTTTTTCAATTGCAGGTCTTAGAAGATACTGATAAACTCTATTGAAATGTCCAATAGAATAACCCTCTGCATCGGATATAGGCATAATAACAAAACACTTCATATTACTTCTTTTGAGACAAAGTTAATAATAAAAAACTATTTTCCTATAAAACTTTGTTCTACATTCACCATATCACGCATAATAGAGCTATCTAAAACCTTTGCATAATGCTGTGTCATTCTGATATTGGAATGTCCCAAAATCTTAGATACATTTTCCATTGATACATCATTGGCGAGAAAAACTACAGTAGCCGCAGTATGTCTTGCAACATGAGTAGTTAGCCGTTTGGCTATACCGCATACATCAGCAATTTCTTTCAGATAAGCATTCATGCGCTGATTACTGATTACGGGCAAAAGTACACCTTTCTTTATACACTCTGCATTATCTTCATATTTCCTCAATATCCTTTGAGGAATAGTCAAGACAGGAATATTACACATTTGATTGGTTTTCTGTCGTGCCTTGCGTATCCATAAAGCACCGTTATTGTCTTTTATCAGGTGTTCACGGCTTAACTGCTGCACATCAACGAAAGCAAGTGCCGTGAAACAGCAAAAGACAAAAATGTCCCTTACCTGTTCCAGTCGTTTGATAGCAAATTCCTTATTCATTAAAATATCCAGTTCTTCACGTGAGAGAAATTCTACATTTACTTCTTCCTGCTTGAAGTGGATGCCGTAAAACGGATCTTTCTTTATCCAGTCGTTAGTCAAAGCAATACGGACAACCTTTTTCAAGTTCTTCAAATGTTTCAATGCGGAATTGTTTTGGCAATGTTTCTCTGTTTTCAGCCAAAAATCAAAGTCACGGATAAATTGCCCGTCCAGTTCTGCTAACATTATATCATCGCGGTGGTAACAACTGCGGATATATTCTTTTAGGCGGTTTATGGAAGTATCAAACTTGGTAACTGTGCTTTCCGTATATTCTTTGCCAATCAAGGCACGACATTTTTCGTTATGCTCTGCATACACTTCCAGCAAGCTGCGCTGTACCTTGTCCCGTCCGTAGAAACAATCCTTTATTATATCGGCTGTTATTGGCTTGTTGTCTATTTCCAGTTCACGGTGTATCTGTAATACTTTGGCACGAACCGTATTGATATAGTGGTTCAGTTCTGTGGCTATACGGTCTTTTCCTTTGGAACATTCCTTTTTCTGATTCCATAAATCTATGGGAATACTCCGTTTTATCATAACTTCGGCTACTCGCTTGTTTACGGTGATGCGCATACAAATAGGAGCTTCACCGTTTTTCAAGAGTTTCGCTTTCTTGATGATGAACAATACGCTTAGTGTGTTTCTTTTCACTGCTCCCATAATTCTTTGTTTTTTAAGTGATACAAAATTAGTTTGCTACACTCAAAAACCAGCTACGCAAAAAGCTGACAATCAAAGACAAATGCGTCAATTCGTGGGAGCAAAAACGGTTTTCAAAAAGTCCCACGGATAAGCCACGTGAGAATTACCTAAAACTACTGTTTTTTGCCGAAGCGTAGAAAAAGAAAAAGCTCTGAAATCCTTGAATTTCAGAGCTTTGCTTTAATTTACTATTTGCTTTCGCGGTGCGTACGGGGCAGTAACATATCTACTTACTGACACATAGTGATACATACAGGTACATTGATTGTCTTGTGATGCAAGAATGTTTGTTGCCTGTTGTTTCATTGGGTATCACAATATGCCACAGAATTGAGACCCAGATTGAGACCCGTGTTTTCAATATGACTACTCGTCATATCAAAGCAGATCCCACGTCATATTCTATCAAATCACTATATGACGGCTCGTCATATTTTTATGCAGAGGAACGATTCTTGAAAAAATCTTGTCGAACAATAGAATTAGAATATGAACAAGAAAGAATTGTGCAATGCTCTTGCAGAGAAAACAGGGCTGACTAAAACAGAAGCTCAAAAAGCCTTTAATGCTGTTATTGAAATCGTAGCCAATGAAATGAAAAAGAATGGCAGAATCACCCTTATCGGTTTCGGTTCGTTCTCTGTCAAACAGAAAGCTGCGAGGAAAGGGATGAATCCGACTTCTTTCGCCCCGATTGATATTCCTGCTAAAAAGGTTGTAAACTTTAAGCCCAGTATCTATCTGAATCACCTCTTAAACGTTAAGAAAAGAGGGAGAAAAAGGAAAGGCGAAAATAATATCAGCTTATAGCATACTTGTAATTATATCGTTGAGCATATCTTCGGCTCTCTGGTCATAATCCCGATTAGACAAATGGCTTTCAAGTTCATCAAAGCCGTTTGTCTTTTCGATTATAGACAGCAATGTCCTTAAATCATAAAAATCGGTCTTCTTGCGCTGAATGTTAGCGGTATTAATGTATCTGTCAAACTTAGAGGAAAACAGGTATATAGGAGACATTACACAAATTCCGTTTATAGAAGATGCAAACTTTGTATTGGCGCAATCATAATCTATCAGTATGTCAGTCTCAATCTTGACTTTCTCCAGTTCTAAGGAAACCATATAGTCGGAACTGTCCTCTACGCTAATCCCGAATTTGCCACCCACCTGTTTAACGAACCTGCCCCTTTCCTTATTGGCAAACGAAGTCCAAAAATCGAGGTCATTATCAGATCTGTTTCTCCAAAACGGAATGGAGTAATACCTACACAGCAAGTCTATTGCCGTTCCACCGATAAGGTATAAGCCATATCGGGTGGCGGTTTTTACAATCTCCGTATCGTATGGAGTGTATTGTTGGAATAGTGGTAGTGTATTGCTCATTGATTGATAAGGTCAGGGTTAATAAGCAGGTAACCGTCCAAGTCTTGGCTCTCGTCCGTATATAGGTAATCTCCTATAATATCCCATACCAAACCCGAACCTACAACCGATTGGAACAGGCTTGACAAATTATAGACATCTTCCAATGTAAGCCTGCAATCTTCTTTCCCTACAAACAGCAATTTACATTGCTCGTTAGGTTCTATTTTGATTAGATTTTTCGTGATTGAACGGATAATCTCGTTAGTCAGATTAGTATAATCAAGCGACAGGATACAATTACTCTCCTTGCTTATTATCTTGAATTTGAATATTTTCCTTTGCATGGGATTTTTTGCAACAAAGGTAGGTTGGTGGTTACGACAGAATTAGACGTAGGTACAGAAAAAAGAGCCACTGCTCCATAATTGGAATAATGGCTCTATGGATATGAGTTACTATGGCTTATTCATCTAAATTATCAAAACTTGAATATCCTCCATTAAATTTTAAAAGTACATCTCCTCTATTTCCATTACGATTTTTAGCAACAATTATTTCTGCCTTACCATGTAAATCATTGCCATTTATATCATTATAAATTCTATAATATTCTGGACGATGGATAAAACAAATCATGTCTGCATCCTGCTCAATGGCATCACAACGTAAATCTCTTAATTGAGGACGTATACCATCTATTTCCTCCCGACTTTCTCTACGATATACTGGACTGAATACTATAATCGGGATATTCAAGTCTTTAGCCAATGCTTTTAATCTACGTATAATATAAGCCATTTCCTCATTTCTATCTGAGAATAGAAGTCCTGAGTTCATTAATTGTAGATAATCAACAATAATCAGTTTTATTTGAAAATCACTAACCAATCGGATTGCTTGTTGGGATAATTCGTGTATGGACAAAGAGGGAGAGTCATCAAGGTAAATAGGAGCAATATCCATTTGCTTTCCAGCATCTTCAAGTCTGCGTTTTTCTTCTTCGTTTAAAGTATCCGTATAACCATTGTCGTAAACCTTTATTTTCGCTCCATCCACTTTGCTTAATACCATACGTAATCTGTTTATAGCTTGATTACTTGACATTTCAAGAGAAAAGAAAGCCGTAGGTATTCTATTCTTTACTGCTATTTCTTTTAATAAAGACATTCCAAAGGCTGACTTTCCCATTGCAGGACGAGCAGCAATAACAATCAAGTCGCCATTGTTCCACCCATTTGTTATTTTATCCAATTCAGGAAATCCCGATTTTATATTCGGTTTTTTAGTTCCCTCTAATCCATTTCTTCCAAAGCATTTCATATTTTCTAATTTTTATGATTAATACATTGCAAAGTTATTACCTGACCTGCGACATTTTTTGACGTAGGTTTTGTTTATTTACAAAAACAACCGCTACAATTTTTCATAATCATAGCGGTTGGTATAGAGAAATTATTTCTTATTTTTCAAGAAACTCAAATCGGGTTCATGGTAACGGCTTGATTTTAGTATCTTACCGTCTTCACGATAAATCGGTTTCCCATTTTCGTCCAATTTGCTCATATTGCTTTCATGCACCGCATCGAAGATACGCTCAAACTCGTCCTGCAATCCGTGAGAGACAACTGTTCCCAACAAGGTGTAAGCTATATCAGCTAATTCTTTGGCTACCGCTTGCAGCCGTTCATCCTCTGTATCTCCTGTGATTGCGTATTCTTCTGCATATTCATCAACTTCTTCTTTCATCACACGCATACGAAGTTCATGCAAATCTTGGGGGATGCGCAAAGTTGGCTTTTCATTTATGTACAAGCCAAAAGACCGATGAAATTCTTCCAATTGTTTGAGCTGCTTTTTCATACCCTAATTTATTTGTATTATGTTAGTGATAGGATTAGGTGTTGATTCCGTAATTTCCACATTACCGTCTATATCAATCGTTCCGATAACAGATTGGCTTGTGCTATATTGAAAACCTGCAAAATACAATAAATCAGAACCGTCCATTGTATAAATGGAACGAAAATCAATGCCTTTGCTTGACAAGTCCAATTCCTTGATACTGTAGTCCTCTAATACTATAATATCCAATTTATCCACAGATTTTCGTGCATATAAAGCATTTGTTGTGACATAAGTGGAACGATCGGTGGCAAAAAATCCATTCAAATTAGCTGAAACTTCTGTCAATGTCCTTGTTGCAAGTATATATTCGTATGTGCGTCCATAAACATTTATCAGCATCGTAGCCCTACGTTCGTTCCATTTCACTTGTATATCGTTGGGCTGTGATATTCCCCAGTAATCAAGAAACTCCGTTTCTGCCATAATTTGACTTTGGAGTTCTTGTTTCTCACTCAACTTGCTAACTACAAGTTTGTAAGAATCATATTCTCCACTCACAGCCGTGAGATATAAATCCTCGTTGTCGTGAGAAACAAAAGCGTTTCCGTATTCTGTTTGGGGGATAAAATTAGAAATGATAAACTGCTGCGTACCGTATGATGGACGGATATACCTGTAATCGTAGAAGCACACTCCTTTATTATTCACAACAAATTGAGCTGGGGGTACTGAAGCTCGCGCATACATTTCCAATCTCAAATTTGTAACATCTTGTGTATGGATTTTATATAAAGATGATCCCGTGTAGTTGTCTGTAACATAGATATTTTCTTTATTGTCTGTTGCTGCATTCTCTCCATTCAGCCCTATACCTAAATCATATATAGCTTCCGTTGTTTTATTAATAAGATAAGAGTATCCTCCATATGGCATTTCATCTGGAAGCAAATTTCCATCTTCGTCAAATGAAGGTTTATAATTTATAGGTGTTTCTGTACTCACCATAACATATGTTGCATTGATATTCCATATCTTAGGATTACCGCTTATTCTAACCGTATCACCCTTATCGTCAATCCATGATAATTCCATGTCTCTACCGTCTTTCTTAATCTGTCGATATTGGGCAGCAGAAGAACGGGTGTTAGTTCCACTTGTATAGATATACTTTGCATCTTTGATATTCAGCCCTACAATATCACCATGTTGGAGCAGTTGGGGCAGTTCATCATCATTACTGCAAGATACAAGAAAAAAGGCTGTACAAGCAGCCAATAAATACTTCAATTTCATAATGCTATTTCTTAACTTTATTAATAATCCTATCTGATAATCCTTTCAATCCTACTTCATTTAAGTTTTTCAACTTTGCTTCTTTCCCTATCAGAAGAGGGTGTTTAGGATAGCCTTTCGTGGTAGCTCCGTAGGCTTTGAAATGATAGCTTCCACTGAACAGGCTGATTATACCTTGTATGTTCTTATCTTCGTTTCCGAATAACAAATCAGACAAGTACGTCCGTTTTGCATCATCAATAACCGCACCCCAAGCGCACCACACATCTGCCCGTTCAATGGTGGACAATAGTTCTTCTATGGCTGTAAGATTGCGCAAATGGATTTCCATGCTATAAGTATTGTCCGTATCCATGTTGTTCGGATTGGTCGCTCTTTGGGGATAGACATTCAGCATATACCATGCTCCATATTCACCGCTTCTTTTTGCGTAGTCCTGCACCCTCCTAAGTGTCGGGTCAAGGAAGTTTGGCATTGCCATACTGGGATTAATACCGATGCAAATCAATACATTCCGTTTATCCGTATCGAATTGCTCCCCTAACACGTAGCGAACATCTGTAAGTTCACAGTCATATTTTCTACGATATTCAGCTGAAATGTCATAGTCATACACCCAACCGCCTTTTACTAATTTCTTACCCATAATCTTATGTCTTTTTATGTATGCTTATTATTACTAAGCACAAAGATAAATCTTTTTTTCAACTTTACAATCTTGAAAACAGGGTTTTATGAAGTCAAAGGTCGATTTATTCGTCATTAATAAGGTTCGGGAGAAACGAAAGGAACTTGGCATATCGCAGCGTGGACTGGCTGCGATATTGGAATGTTCACCCAGTTTCATAGGACAGGTGGAGAGCGATAAATTTGACATAAAGTACAGCGTACACCAAGTTTTCCTTATCGCACAATTTTTCGATTGTTCCCCTGCCGATTTCTTTCCTCCTATCAATTTTGACATATAAGCCTGTTTTTTCCGCAAAGGTAAGATTAGGGGTACGTCAGTTTAAGTCGGTGGTCTAATATCTTTCATTCCTGCTGAGAAAATGGCAAAAAAATACCGTTACATTGCTGCAACGGCTCATGCAAATAATCTGGCAATAATTCATTTATAATTGGATAACATCTTTTGTATTCTGTTCTTTATACTTTCCCTCAATGACAACGGAGACAACACCTCTATATGTTCTCCATAACTCATTATCCTATTCTCCAATTCGGGATTGATTATCAGATGCAGGGTGATAACATCACCCTCTATTACCTGTGAGGAATGGATTGGCAACGAATGGAGATAGGGCAACATGGAAGGAGAGACCTTCAACCTGACTTCTTCTATCGGGGCAGTCGGATTGTTGTCGGGTTCATAGACAAGCCCATACACATCATCAAAGCGTTGTGCTGTTTCTTCCAATGCAGGTTCTCGTTGGAACACATCGTCTGTTATTGTAAGATTGTGTATTCTGTCCAACCCGAATGTACGGAATGATTTCAACTTATCCACAAAGGCAAACAAATACCACATACCCTCAAACTCTTTCAGCAAGTAGGGACAGACGGTATAGTCTTTGGTTTCTCCCGACTGGTAATTATAATGGGAAAAGCGGACAACCGTCTGATTTTGGATAGCCCTCAACAGCCACCCGATATGTTCCACTCCCTTTGCACGGGGATCGGGGCTGACAGCAAGATATTGCAGCAGCCTGTTTTTGTCCCTCATGGTAGAGAGGGCAATATCCGAGCTTTCCGCCAATCCTATAAAATACAGTAACTTGTCTAATTCCAATGTACTGTCAGTCTGTGCAAAGTAGCCGTTCCTCTTTTCATCATATATGATTTCAATGTCGAAGTTGCTGCGTATCTCTGCCAAGTCTCTTTGGAAAGTCCTTTCTCCAACTTCCACGTCATATTGCTTCATGTATTCAAGCAGGATATGTTTGCTCGGATAGTCATTCCGCAATATTCTGCGGATTATCAGATAATGTCTGCGTATGGTGTTCTTTGTAGGCATACTATTTCTTTCTCTTGCTTGCTTCTTTTGCGTCTCTTACGGTTTTTCCAATAGAAGATAAGAATTTTTTCACTACTTGGTTTTGTTCATTTTTACCTTCATGATTAAGCAACGCTTCGGATAAACCCTGTATGGTTTGCAACTTACTTAATCGTGCTTCATCAGCTTTACGCCCCCATTCATTAAACTTGTTCCGATAGGTGGTTACTGTACTTATCGGACAGCCTATTACCGCAGCAATAAACTTATCTGTATCATCCATTGACATATCAATGCCAACAGCATCAAGTAAGTTTTTCAATATAAACACTCCGTCTATGGTGTTGAAGTCGGGATAACCAACTTTGGACAGTAATATCAAAAGATTATAAGAATAGTCTCGGACACACTCTTCCCAGCGTTTAATATCAAAGGCACACTTTACATTTATTTTATCGGAAAGGGAGTCCAAACGGGAAACAACCGTTTCAAGTTGTATTGTATATTTCTTTAAGGATGATATTTTTATACAATCCAAATCTTTGTTTCGCTTCTTGCCCTCTCCATTAATTTCGGTGTATAATTTCTTAAAAAACTGTTCATCTTGGAATAGTTCCACTATGTTTGTTTCCGATTTCATGTAGTCAAACCTGTCTGTGTGATACTTTTCCCTTAGATACTGTTCATGCGCCAACCGATACGTATTGGTTGTTGTCTCGTCATAGTCGGAGAAATCTTCCTTATACGTTACCCCGTTATAAGTAAACTCATTTGCAGTCAAGTCGTGCATCATTTCAGGATTAAACACGATTTTTCCTTCAAACATATTATTGTCGGGATAATATATACGATTATTCTTAAAGAACACCTCTAATGCATTCCTCAACCTAACCTCCGTCTTTTCCTTATAATGCTCATTTAGGGACAATTCGTTTGTAACAATATCGCATATTATTTCAGTAGAGGATTCTGCAACAAAGATAAACTCCTCTATACTCTTTCTGTACTTCAATTCTTTATCGTTCATCATTTTTAGATATTTGTTTATTATACATTAGCTCGGAAAAAAGTATGCTTGCTTAATGCAATCGCATTCTCTTCCTTGGATATTCTGATATACTTCATAAAACTGGTTTCCGTGCTGTGTCCCGTTATCTGCATGATAGACAAGCTCGGTATTCCTGCCCTGTAAGCATTGGTAGCGAAACTTCTTCGGGCTGTATGACTGGTTACCATGTCGCACTTCTCATGGGTAATCTCATGCTTAATTCCACCCGATGTCTCGACCACGGAGACAAAGTTAGTAATTCCTGCCTTACGGCACAATTTTTTTAATATTCTGTTCGTACTTTGGTTGGACTGCACGGCAGGCGGTTGGTTTCCATACTTGCGGAAAATGGCTTCCACCTTAGGGTGCATGGGTATTACTACAAGCGTATTGGTCTTTTGGGTTACAATCGTCAGCAGTTTGTTGTCAAAGTCCAAGTGTTTCTGCTGTAAGCGTGCTATATCGGAATAGCGCAACCCTGTATAGCTTGAGACAATGAAGCTGTCCCTTACACAAGATTCACCCTCGTTGAGTTCAAGATTGTAGAGGTTATCCAATTCTTTCTCCGTCAGATAGACCGTTTCCACATTTTCCTTATACACTTTGAACTCCTTGCGCTTAAAGTCGTCATTGGCGGTATAGTTGTTCTCGTAGGCATACCGCAACATAGCCTTTATGCTCTTGACGAATTTTCCAATCGCATTCGGCTTGTATTTTCCACGGGAATGGCTGGCTTCATTCATGAATTTCACAAAGTCATTGTAGAAGTTCACTGTTACACCGTCCAATCTCAACTTTATCCGTCTGTTGGCACAATACTGCTTTACGATTTTCAGAGTTGAAGCATAGCTCTGTATTGTACCTGCTGCCAGTCTTCCCCCTTTGCTGTTCAGTATAGTTCCGTCCTTACAGAGGGAAATGTAATATTCCATGAAACTGATGAAGTCTGCAAACATCCGCTTTTCCTTTGTAGCTTGGTTCAATTCTTCACGCAATTTTGTACGCACGGCATCCACACTAGGATAGATTTCGTGCAATTTCATTTCCTCCAACACCTTGATTAGGGCATTGGTGGTTTTCTCAATCTCTTTGTTGATATTGCGTAATATCAGTTGCAGCCGTATATTCCCTTTCAAGTCGGGATTCCGTTTGCTGTCCTCTATGGCACACCCCATTTCCTTGTCCCAATGTCTGGGCTGTATCTTGTACTCGACAGGCAGATAGAATGTCAGTCTTTCACCATGCAGATTCATCCGTAGTCTGATTGTGGAAATCGGCTTCGTGGCATTCTTCAGGGAGAATCTGATTACATCTTTACAATAGAAAAATTCTTTCTTAGACATAGCAATACTTTTTTATTCTATCATTTTTTCTTTCAAGAATCGTTCCTCTCAATATCATGTACATTTGCTGTTTTCAAGTGATTTAGTACTGATTGGAATCGCATAATATGACGGCTTGTCATATTTCGTGACAAGGCTTTCATATACAGTGAGTGTCAATCATTTGGTTAATTACCACACACTTCCAATACCATATCTTTAGCCTTACAAGATCATACTTTTGCTTTCCAGTTTTTCCCTGATTTCTTCGATAATGCTATTGGCATTCGTGGACTGTTTATTCCAAGCATGAGCCATTGATTTTACTTTGTTCATTGCCCGTCCCAACGCACATCGTGAATTTGGTCCATACAGTCTCCTGTCTTTTATATCCTGCTCTATTGTCTTTAAGTTGAATTTATGAAAACAGAGTGTACAGAACAAGGTATAGTCGGTAAAACCATTAATAAGTGATGTATCAGCAGCCTTGCTATTGGCAGAGGGAGTGAATATGCAATCAAACTGTTCCAATAGGATATTCGGATTGCCACGCATGACATTGTAGTATGATGTATCGGATATTTTCAGCTTTTTCATAATCATCCTTTTCGTTTCCATTTTCAGTTCAAACCTCGTTTTCTTTTGATAATATTTCAGAATTTCTGTCGGGTTGCTCACCATTTTCAGAAATGGCTTGTTCTTGCCTGTGAGGATTTCCACTTCTTTGTTGTAGATGTTCAGCTCCTCTTGGCAATCTCTTGTCTTTACATCTTTCTTGAAACAGATACTTTCTCCCATATAACGCTTCCAGTTATATCTGCGATAGTCGCCTGTGCATAGGTTCAGTGTATTCAGTATGGATTCTGTGAGTTCCATATCCACATCTTTTGTAACGTGGAGTTTATTGAAAGAACAATCCTCAATAATGGCTTCCACATTAAGTTTGCAGATGCCCAACTTCTCTATGTTCCGTAATGCTTGCGGAAAGGTGTCCTCTGATATAAGTAGGGGATAATCTTCCAACAGCAATTTGGAGGAGAACTCTATGGTCATTCTCTTGGACTGCCTGTTGGCATGGATATAGAGGGAGAATGGCACAAGCCCACGATTGTTTTGATTGGCTTGTGAGTTAAACTCTATAATTGACAATTCTCCTGTCTCCATATCAAGTGTATGCTTGAAAATATGCTCTTTACCCTTAATCAATGAGATGTTATCACTACTTGTACAGAATCTTACTGTATCAAACTGTAATTTGCTGCTATTAATTGTTTTTCTCATTTTTTGTTCTGTTTTTAGATTGCAGATAATCAGAACATCATTTGCAATCGGGTTAATATTTTATTGTGCTAATCACGTTATCAAGGTGGATACAAAGAACCGACTTGGTAGGTTTCATAGACACGGGGCAACCACCTTGATATTAATTGCCCCGTGCTCCTGTGCTTAATACGGTAGTATATTCTGTTCGTCAACCAACCGTAGAGCGAGCATTATATCGCTGTAAGAGAACTGCATATCAACCATTTTTAAGGCAATGGTGGCAATGCTCTTACGGTGTCCCACAAACTCACAATTCTTGAGATAATTAAGATGTGGATAAACATCGGCTAGTACCCTGTTTTGCAACAAATGGAACTTTATTTGTTCGGCTTCTGCCTCTCCGTCAAATTCAGGATAAAGCGTAACCCGTACACCCGTTTCACGCAAATCCTGTATCACGTTAGGATGATATAATGCAATACCAAACTTACCCTCATGCCCAGTAGCCAGCCACGTACGATGTGGATCTATGATTGACATAACCAACGCATCAACAGGGGATGTTACCACGCCAATATGTTTTGCCCCATTGATTCTCTGCATACCAAAGAGAGTGGGTAGAATTGCTATAGCGTATCCCTCGCTTAATTCTTTTGCGAGAGAACAATACTTGTCACCATACGGAACAGATTCGTATTCCACATGGGAGTTCTGTTTTTTGGTATGTTGGATAAGTGCATCCCCGTCTCCGTCACGGACAATCATTCCTGTGTCGGGGTTAAAGAGTATCATCCTTACATCACGAATTTTCCCGTTCTTGCTTTTGAATACCAAGATTGCTGCATAATCCCCTTTATAGCAACACCTCGTATCAATTCTGACTTCAAATGAAGCCAAAAGAGAATCAACCACTTCTTTAGGGAAATAAGAACACAGGAATTTAGCTAATGTGCTTTTACTGTATTCTTCTAAAAAGCGATATACTCGCTCTCTGGTTATGAAGTCCATAACCCGCATTTGGCGTTTTATCATATTTGAAAAATTTAAAATTGGTATTTGTTGTTATCTACATTATTAATAGGTATCAGGGCTTTTCTAATGCTCGCTTCCGATATTAGAACCCTTCTCCCTGCTTTGTGGGCTGTCAGAAGTCCAGCCCTGATGTACCTATTTATAGAACTTCGTGAGACATGCAGAATGTCGCAAGCTTCGGATATGGTATAATACTTGACCGTTGTCTTCCTTCTGACTTCCGCTTGCAGATTCCTCACGCCCGTCCTTAATTCATCCAACGGTTGCTCCAACTTCGAGAGAAGTTCCGAACCATTAATAATGGTAATGTTTTGATTCTTATTCATTTTTTATTAATTTTGTCGATTAATACTTCAACCACTCAACCAACGCAATTCACTCACCGCTGCAAGCATGTGCATTGCTTGTGATTTCGATTGCAAAATTACAAGAAACGAATAATACAATTCCTAAGTAAGTATCTGATAAACAGATGGATAATATCTATAAAAACAATATAGTATATCTGCAAGAAATCATACTTTTATCAATATGTTTATTACAGGGAGTTGATATACAATCTGTTATGAATTGGACAAAAAATGAGGTCATAGAGCCGAAAAAATGGTTCAAAAAAACGGCTTGGTAGTAGATTTGATAAGATATTTCAAGGGGATTCATAGCCAAAACAGACCTCAACCGACTGCCGACTTTTGATGAAAGAAAGAAAAAGTAACGGGTAGAACGTTTCGGGAGACCAATGGGGAGACCAACTTTACTAGCGTGAATGAATAATGGGGTGATAAGAGTTGGTATTCTGCCGACATTCTATAATAATGTATAGAACAAAAACGGTGTAGCCCACAGTACAATACGCATACTGTGGGCTACACCGTTGGTCTCCCTGTCGGTATCAATCGGGGGGCTATGAAAAAGTTATTGGGATATTTCGTCAATTCCAGAACACAGTGATTTGTGGGAAAAGACTATTTGCAGACAGGAATATAATAAGAGGGTGGTTTGCAGCAAACTGCAATGTATCAGAATGCGTCACGGTGTGTCATCAGATTGGTCTCCCGATTGAGACCTCAAGAAAAAAGCCCTTGAAAGTGATTGACTTTCAAGGGCTTTAGAGTGTTGTTGCGGTGCGTACGGGACTCGAACCCGTGACCCCATGCGTGACAGGCATGTATTCTAACCAACTGAACTAACGCACCATCATTTCATTTTATCGTTGCTATCTCTCTCGATTGCGGTTGCAAAGGTAGGTATTTTTTTTGAATCTGCAATAGCTGTGATAAACTTTTTTTCAAGGCTTCTTGTCTGTGTTTACTTTTTGTTCTCATATTTAGGAAGTTGTAAAAAATAAGAGATGTAATGTTTAACAAATATTTAGAATTGCTCTTTGCAGCTTGTTTATGTCCTGTTTATATGTTATTTAGTATGCGATTAGACGTCCATATATAGAGAAAACGAAACAATTTTCGCTAACTTTTAAACTTCTTGTTTGAAAAGTTCGTTATTTTGCAATAAATCGTTATTTTTGCGAACTCAAGACAAGAATATTGCAATTAGAGAACAATAAAAATAGAGTTTAGGATGATGAAAACTGCGAAGCTGTTACTTCACTGTCCCGATCAGCCGGGAATTTTGGCAGAAGTAACAGATTTTATAACGGTAAACAAAGGTAATATTATCTATTTGGATCAATATGTAGACCATGTGGAGAATATTTTTTTCATGCGTATCGAGTGGGAATTGGAAAGCTTTCTGGTTCCTCAAGAGAAGATAGAGGACTATTTTGAAACATTGTATGCGCAGAAGTACGGAATGAGTTTTCGCCTTTATTTTTCGGATGTCAAACCGCGTATGGCTATTTTCGTGTCGAAGATGTCGCACTGTCTGTTCGATCTGCTGGCGCGCTATACGGCAGGTGAATGGAATGTGGAGATACCTCTTATAATAAGCAATCATCCAGATTTGCAGCATGTAGCAGAACGCTTCGGCATACCTTTTCATCTGTTTCCTATTACTAAGGAGACAAAAGAAGAGCAGGAAAAGAAAGAAATGGAACTGCTTGCCAAGCACAAGGTGAACTTCATTGTACTGGCACGTTATATGCAGGTCATTTCCGAGAAAATGATAGACGCTTATCCCAACCGCATCATCAATATTCATCACTCTTTCCTTCCGGCATTTGTAGGGGCGAAGCCCTACCATGCAGCATTCGAGCGTGGTGTGAAGATTATAGGAGCTACCAGCCACTACGTTACTACGGAATTGGATGCAGGGCCTATCATCGAGCAGGATGTGGTGCGTATCACTCATAAAGATACTGTGCAGGATCTGGTGAACAAAGGCAAGGATTTGGAGAAAATCGTCCTCTCTCGTGCCGTTCAGAAGCATATCGAGCGTAAGGTGTTGGCGTATAAAAATAAGACAGTAATATTTAATTAGTAGTTGATGAAGGTTGCAGTTGTCAAATATAATGCAGGTAACATCCGTTCAGTTGATTGTGCCTTGAGGCGTTTGGGTGTTGAGGCGGAGATTACGGCCGATGAAGCTGTGTTACGGGCTGCGGATAAAGTTATTTTTCCAGGAGTGGGTGAGGCGAAGACCACCATGGACTTCCTGAATGCCGGTGGAATGGGCCGGTTGATAAAGGAACTGCGTCAGCCTGTGTTGGGTATCTGTTTGGGTATGCAGTTGATGTGCCGCCATTCGGAGGAAGGAGATGTGGACTGTCTCGGTATTTTTGACGTTGACGTGAAACGCTTTGTTTCGCAAAAGCATGAGGATAAAGTACCCCACATGGGCTGGAATACGATTTCGCAGACCAGTAGCAGTCTCTTCAAAGGCTTTGCGAAAGAAGAATTTGTTTATTTCGTACATAGTTTTTATGTTCCGGTTAACGATTGTACGGCTGCCGTAACGGATTATATACTTCCGTTCAGTGCTGCTTTGCATAAGGATAATTACTATGCCACCCAGTTTCATCCCGAAAAAAGTGGAAGTGTGGGCGAACGTATCTTGCAGAACTTTTTGGACTTATAGTGAAAGAATCCGATATTTGATAATTCGTAATAAATTGAAATGATAGAGTTAATTCCCGCTATTGACATCATCGACGGAAAGTGCGTACGCCTCTCCCAGGGTGATTATGACAGCAAGAAAGTGTATAATGAGAACCCCGTAGAAGTAGCTAAGGAACTTGAAGCGCATGGTATCCGACGCCTTCATGTGGTAGACCTCGACGGAGCCGTTTCCCACCATGTGGTAAATTACCGCACGCTGGAGCAGATAGCTTCCCGTACTTCTTTGGTTATAGATTTCGGTGGCGGGGTGAAGAGCGATGAAGATTTGGTCATTGCATTTGAAAGCGGTGCACAGATGGTGACGGGCGGTAGCATTGCCGTAAAGAATCCCGAACGTTTCTGTCACTGGTTGCAAACATACGGCTCGGAGAGAATAATTCTCGGAGCTGATGTAAAAGATCATAAGATTGCCGTCAACGGTTGGAAGGATGAGAGTGCTTGCGAATTGTTCCCGTTTTTGGAAGATTATGTCGGGAAAGGTGTTCGTAAAGTCATCTGTACCGACATCAATTGCGACGGTATGCTGCAAGGTCCTTCCATATCTCTGTATAAAGAGATGTTGGAAGCGCATCCCGACCTTTACCTTATAGCCAGTGGCGGAGTGAGTTGTGCCGAGGATATTCGCCAACTGGAAGCAACGGGTATACCTGCCGTTATTTTCGGTAAGGCATTGTATGAAGGGCGTATAACTTTTAAAGAACTGGAAGCGTTTATGATATAAATTTGCGTAACATTGCATTCATTATTGTTGCTCAACGTAAATCAAGTCATAAATCCAAAATCATAAATAAAAGAAGAGTGTTAGCAAAGAGAATCATCCCCTGTCTTGACATCAAAGACGGACAGACCGTAAAAGGGACTAATTTTGTAAACCTGCGTCATGCAGGCGATCCGGTTGAACTGGCGCGTGCTTATAGTGAGCAGGGGGCCGATGAGTTGGTCTTTCTGGATATTACCGCCAGTTTTGAGGGGCGCAAGACATTTGCCGAACTGGTGAAGCGTATTTCCGCCAACATCAGCATACCTTTCACCGTAGGTGGCGGAATCCATGAACTGAGTGATGTAGACCGGCTTCTGAATGCCGGCGCGGACAAAATATCCGTCAATTCCTCGGCTATTCGCCGTCCCGGACTGATTGACGAGATAGCCAAGCATTTCGGTTCGCAGGTTTGTGTATTGGCTGTTGATGCCAAGCAGACGGAAAAGGGTTGGTGGTGTTATCTCAACGGCGGACGTGTGGAGACCGACAAAGAACTCTTTGCCTGGACAAAGGAAGCGCAGGAGCGCGGTGCGGGCGAGGTGCTTTTTACCAGTATGAGCCATGACGGCGTAAAGACCGGATATGCCAACGAAGCCCTTGCCGCTCTTGCCGACAGACTTTCCATACCTGTTATCGCATCGGGCGGAGCAGGCGTGAAAGAGCACTTCCGTGATGTCTTTCTGGAAGGAAAAGCAGATGCCGCCTTGGCCGCCAGCGTTTTTCATTTCGGAGAAATTAAAATTCCCGATTTAAAATCGTATCTTTGCGCCCAAGGAGTCGCAATGAGAAGATGATAAGGAGTTATAAGTTATGGGTTATAAGTTATTCGCTGCTGCACGAAGCACGGATGAAAACGACTCATAACAATAACTCACAACAAAATAACTCATAACTTATAACTTAAAAAGATGTTGGACTTTGATAAAATGAACGGACTCGTTCCGGCAATTATACAGGATGCTGACACGGCCAAGGTGCTTATGTTAGGTTTTATGAACCGGGAAGCATATGATAAGACGGTAGAAACGGGTAAAGTAACATTCTTTAGCCGTACCAAGAACCGTCTTTGGACAAAAGGTGAGGAGAGCGGCAATTTCCTGAACGTGGTTTCCATGAAAGAGGATTGCGACAAGGATACTTTGCTGATTCAGGTACATCCTGTCGGTCCGGTTTGTCATACGGGTACGGATACTTGCTGGGGAGAGAAGAACGAACAGCCCGTTATGTTCCTGAAACTTCTTCAGGACTTTATCGACAAGCGTCATGCTGAAATGCCGGAAGGCTCTTACACAACCAGCCTGTTCCGGTCGGGTGTCAATAAAATGGCGCAGAAGGTAGGTGAAGAAGCAGTTGAAACTGTTATTGAAGCATGCAACGGTACCGACGAGCGTCTGATATACGAGGGAGCCGATTTACTGTATCATCTTATCGTATTGCTGACCTCTAAAGGTTATCGCATAGAAGATTTGGCACGTGAGCTGGAAGAACGTCACAGTGCGGATTGGAAGAAACACTAAGTTGTTATGGATGAAGTGCTGATACGATATAAAGATGTGGAGATACACCAGCAAGAGCTGTGTGTGTTGAACGATGTAAACTTGGAGTTACATAAGGGAGAGTTTGTCTACCTCATCGGTAAAGTCGGTTCGGGTAAGACGAGTTTGCTCAAAACCTTTTACGGTGAACTGGATGTGGCGGCGGGCGATGCCGAGGTGTTGGGATATGATATGTTGCATATCAAGCGCAAGCATATTCCGCAGTTGCGTCGTAAGTTGGGTATCGTATTTCAGGATTTCCAGTTGCTCACCGACCGTACGGTGTATGACAATCTTGAGTTCGTGCTCCGTGCCACCGGGTGGAAGAATAAGGGAGAGATAAAAGACCGTATCAACGAAGTATTGCAATTGGTGGGTATGAGCAATAAAGGTTATAAATACCCCAATGAATTGTCGGGAGGCGAACAACAGCGTATCGTGATAGCTCGTGCCGTACTAAACTCTCCGGAAGTAATTCTTGCCGATGAGCCAACCGGAAATCTGGATGTGGAGACGGGATTTGCCATAACCCAGCTTTTACATAGTATCAGTGAGGCGGGTTCGCTGGTTATTATGACTACGCACAATATGCAGTTGCTTTGGGAATATCCGGGGCGCGTATACCGTTGTGCCGACCATTTGATAACGGACGTAACGGAGCAGTATTCCGTTGTGTCGTCAATAGAAGAGAAATAAACAAGATTATATAACATTTTAATACAGAAACGAAAATGAAAGTTTTAAAGTTTGGAGGTACTTCAGTAGGTTCGGCTCAGCGAATGAAGGAAGTAGCCAAATTGATTACCGATGGTGAACGTAAGATCGTGGTTCTCTCTGCCATGTCGGGTACCACAAACACATTGGTTGAGATTTCGGACTATCTGTACAAGAAGAATCCGGAAGGTGCTAACGAGATTATCAACAGACTGGAAACGAAATATCGCCAGCACATTGATGAACTTTATGCCACTCCCGAATATAAGCAGAAAGGTCTGGAACTTATCAAATCTCATTTCGACTATATCCGTTCTTACACCAAAGACCTTTTTACGCTGTTCGAGGAGAAGGTAGTGCTGGCGCAGGGTGAGTTGATTTCTACCGCCATGATGAATTACTATCTGCAGGAATGTGGTGTGAAGTCGGTTTTGCTTCCGGCTTTAGAATATATGCGTACGGACAAGAATGCTGAACCTGATCCTGTTTACATCAAAGAAAAACTCCAGGTTCAGCTTGAGTTGCATCCCAATGCCGACATTTATATCACACAAGGTTTTATCTGCCGCAACGCCTATGGCGAGGTAGACAATCTGCAACGTGGCGGCAGCGATTATACCGCTTCTCTGATAGGTGCGGCTGTCAATGCTTCCGAAATCCAGATTTGGACGGACATCGACGGTATGCACAACAACGACCCGCGTATTGTGGACAAGACTTCTCCCGTGCGCCATCTTCATTTTGAAGAAGCAGCCGAGCTGGCATACTTCGGTGCAAAAATCCTGCACCCTACCTGTATCCAGCCTGCTAAGTATGCTAACATCCCCGTGCGCCTGCTCAATACAATGGATCCTACGGCTCCGGGTACACTCATCTCCAACGATACGGAGAAAGGCAAAATCAAGGCTGTAGCTGCAAAGGATAATATCACAGCTATCAAAATCAAGTCCAGCCGTATGTTGCTTGCTCATGGTTTCTTGCGTAAAGTGTTTGAAATCTTTGAAAGTTACCAGACTTCTATCGACATGATTTGTACGTCCGAAGTAGGCGTATCCGTTTCTATCGACAATACCAAGCATCTCAACGAGATTCTGGACGATTTGAAGAAATACGGTACAGTGACGGTGGACAAGGACATGTGTATCATCTGCGTGGTAGGCGACCTCGAATGGGAGAACGTCGGCTTTGAAGCCAAAGCGCTCGATGCCATGCGCGACATACCGGTACGTATGATTTCTTTTGGCGGCAGTAACTATAACATTTCTTTCCTTATCCGCGAATGTGATAAGAAACAGGCTTTGCAGTCGCTCAGCGATGCGCTGTTCAACGAGTAATAAAAGAAAACAGTAGATATGAGCGCTTTTACCTTCTTGATAAAAGCGCTCTTTTTAACTAAACGAAGATATAACCCATAATAATTATATGAAAGGAACATTTCCTATTGACAAATTCCGCGAATTGCGTACCCCGTTTTATTATTACGACACGAAGGTGCTGCGCGATACCCTTTCCTGCATCCGTACTGAAGCGTCACGATACGATAACTATTCGGTGCATTATGCGGTGAAGGCCAATGCCAATCCTAAGGTTCTGACTATTATCCGTGAGAGCGGGTTGGGAGCGGACTGTGTGAGTGGCGGTGAAATCCGTGCGGCAATCAAGGCTGGTTTCCCAGCCGACAAGATTGTGTTTGCCGGAGTGGGTAAGGCAGATTGGGAGATAAATCTTGGATTGGATTATAATATCTTCTGCTTTAATGTAGAGTCCATACCCGAACTGGAAATTATCAACGAACTGGCCGCAGCCAAAGGCAAGGTAGCCAATGTTGCTTTCCGTATCAACCCCAATGTAGGCGCGCATACGCATGCCAACATCACTACCGGATTGGCGGAAAACAAGTTCGGTATCAGTATGGAAGATATGGACCATGTGATAGACGTGGCGCAGGAGATGAAAAATGTCAAGTTCATCGGGCTGCATTTCCACATCGGTTCGCAGATATTGGATATGGGCGATTTTGTGGCTTTGTGTAATCGTGTCAACGAATTGTTGGACAAACTCGAAGCCCGTCAGATACGTATCGAACACGTTAATGTGGGCGGTGGACTCGGCATTGATTACGGACATCCCAACCGTCAGCCTGTACCCGATTTCAAAAGCTATTTCGAAACCTACGATAACTGCCTGAAACTCCGTTCCTATCAGACACTTCATTTTGAATTGGGGCGTTCGGTAGTGGGGCAGTGCGGTTCGCTTATTGCAAAGGTTTTGTATGTAAAGCAAGGTACTAATAAGCAGTTTGCCATTCTCGATGCAGGTATGACGGATTTGATTCGTCCCGCACTCTACCAGGCATTCCATAAGATAGAGAACATCACTTCCGATGCTCCACAGCAAACCTATGATGTAGTGGGGCCTATCTGCGAATCATCCGATGTCTTTGGCAAGGCTGTCGATTTGAACGGTGTGAAGCGTGGCGACCTTATAGCCCTTCGCTCTGCCGGAGCTTATGGTGAAATCATGGCTTCAGGTTATAACTGCCGTGAGTTGCCGCAAGGTTATACATCGGACGAACTGGTATAAGTGCAGTACAAGATTTGAATGATTTATCAAGCACGGGAACATCCTTTTTGTTTCTGTGCTTGTTTTTTATAGCTACCTGATTTTTTTGTTGTATTTTTACAGCATTAATATCTGATATAAATCCATTATGAAACACAAGTCGATTTTCTTTTCACTTAGCCTGATATTTAGTTCGTTTTGTCTTTCAGCGCAGGAATTGCCGAAAGAAGTGGTCTGGCAAGAGATAGAGGGAGTTAATGTACCGATTCCGCCTCAGACGCATCCCCGTTTGTATGTTCGCTCATCCGATTTACCCGCGTTGAAGGAACGCCTGAAAACTCCTCAGGCACAGCAGACACTTTCTCTTATGAAAGAGCTGAGCAAAGACCGCACTCCGGCCGAAGAAGCTGCCGTTACAAACCGCGGTTTCCGCTATTATTACGAGATGCGCGGCGTTACATCGCGGGTGCAGTTGCAAGCCCTTGACTATCTGTTGGAAGGTGACAAACGTTTGGCACGCCGTGCCATTACAGCCATGCTCGATACGTTGCAGCGTGCCTCTTTCGGCACTCGTTCCGACTTGTCGCGGGCCAGCGGAGCCATGCTGATAACGGGGGCTATGGTATATGACTGGTGCTACGACCTGATGAAGAGTTCCGAGAAGCAGGCTTATATCAAAGAATTTATCCGTCTGGCAAAGAGTATGGAATGCGGTTATCCGCCACGCAATAACCAACCCATAGCGGGGCATCCGTCAGAGTGGATGATTATGCGCGATATGCTGTCGGCAGGCATTGCCATTTATGATGAATATCCCGATATGTACAATCATGTCATTACCATGCTCTATCGTGATTATATCCCGGCACGCAACTATTTTTACGAAGGGCAGAACTATCACCAGGGCACGAATTATGTACATGTCCGCTTTGCCTGTGACCTCTTTCCTTTATGGATTCTGGATAAGATGGGAGCCGGTAGCATTTACAGCTCTTCGGCGAGGTTCGTACTCTACGACATTATCTACCGCCGGCGTCCCGACGGAGTGTTGATGCCTGCGGGCGATGATTATCCGCAGAACCGTCCCGCATTGCTTACCATGCCAACGCCTATGTTCTTGGCTTCCAGCTATTATAAAGACGAGTACCTGGCTTATGAATTCGAGCGTAATCCCCGGTTGGACAAGTCGGGCAACGAGTCCATGAACCATTGTTTGATATACGAACTGTTGTGGCGTGACTACACCCTGAAAGGCAAGGCCCCCGACCACCTTCCTTTGACACGTTATTCCGGTACTCCCTACGGCTGGATGATTGCCCGTACCGGTTGGGATGCCAACTGCGTGATTGCCGAGATGAAAATTAATGAGCAATTCGTGGGTAACCACCAGCACATGGACGGCGGCAGTTTCCAGATTTACCACAAAGGGCCTTTGGCTATCGATGCCGGTGCTTATAGCGGTAGTTCGGGCGGTTATAACAGTCCCAACAACAAAAATTACTTCAAACGCACCATTGCCCATAATTCATTGCTGGTGTACGATCCTGACGAAAAGTTCGGCTGTTGGAACTATGGCGGGGGTGGAAAGACACGGTTTGCAACCAATGATGGCGGGCAGCGTATGTGCGGCGAAGGTTGGAAAACCTGCAATTCGCTCGACAGCCTTTTGTCCGAGGAATATACGGTAGGTAAAGTGTTGGCTCATGGATTTGGTCCTGACGCGCAGGCTCCCGATTATTCTTATTTGAAGGGGGATATAACACAAGCCTATACCCGGAAAGTGAAAGAGGCGAAACGTTCTTTTGTATTCCTTAACCTGAAGTCCGAAACCGTGCCTGCCGCACTTATTGTATATGATAAAGTATCGGCTTCCAATCCCGATTTCCGCAAATACTGGTTGCTGCATAGCATCGAAGAACCCACGCTTGAAGGTAATACTTTCACCGTGCGGCGCACCAAAGACGGTGATAGCGGTATGCTGCACAACACCGTCCTTTTACCTCAGGCGGATAATCTTCGTATCGATAAGGTTGGCGGTCCCGGCAAAGAAAACTGGGTATTCGGCACTAACTATCCCAACGATGCCGTAGCCCCTTATCTTGACAATGCCAACGAGCGCGGAGCCTGGCGGGTAGAAGTTTCACCCGTTGCCCCTGCCGTTACCGATAACTTCCTGAATGTGATACAGGTTGCCGATAACCGATGCAATCGGTTGAACGCAGTGCAGCGTATTGAGGATGACCGGATAGTAGGTGTTCAGTTAGCCGATCGTGTCGTTACTTTTGCCAGGAGCAGCGAACCGCTGCAGAAAGATTTTACCCTTACAGTTAACGGTACGGGTACATATAAATTTGTCATTACCGACCTTAAAGCAGGAAACTGGCAAGTAAAGAAGGACGGTCGCATCTTTATTCCGTTGACCGAGGTGCAGGCTTCCGATGGAGTGCTTGCTTTTGAGGGGAGTGCCGGTAGTTATGAATTTTGTAGGTAATAATTTTAAATAAACAATAGAGCAGGTATTTAACTTGTTCTATTGTTTCTGTTATTTGCACTGTTGATAAAATAATGTAGTTATGAAACAATACGAAGCTGTCATAGAAACCTTAGATAAGTTGGGTGGAGTCGCAACTTTAGGAGAGCTGAACAGAGAAGTTTTTAAAATAAGCGACTGTGAATGGAAAACAAAAACTCCATTTGCCAGTATCCGCCGCATTGTGCAACAGACTAAGGGGATCTATAAGATAAAGCCCGGATTATATGGACTTGAGAAGTATAGAAAACAAATAGAAGATAGGGGGATTATTGTAGAAACCGAGAAGAACAAAGATTCAAATGATGTTATAATGTTCAACCATACTTACTATCAAGGTATTCTATTAATAATAGGGAAGTTCCGTAACATGCAGACTTTCGTACCCAAACAAGATAAAAACAAGAAATTCTACGATGGGCACAAGTTACACGAACTTTCTACTCTTGCAGAACAGCCGCCTTATTCCTATCCTCAACTGATAAAGCGCAGTGCTACTATTGATACGATATGGTTTAACGGACGCAATATGCCTCATTCATTTTTTGAGATAGAGCATTCTACGGACATCCAGAACTCTTTGCTGAAATTCAACGACCTGCAAGATTTCTATGTAAGAATGGCTATTGTTGCCGATATAAAACGCAAACCGGAATTTGAAGCTAAGATGCGTTTTCATGCTTTCGATGATTTACGATTGAACAAACGTGTGTCATTTTTAAGTTATGATGCCCTTGTTAAGCAATACGAAATGGAGCAGGAAAAACAATCATTTGAATTTATCCTTTAGATTTGCAAATACTTGCTTTTCTTTATTTCGTAATAAAATTAAAGATATTGCTCTTTTGGATAATATGGGACTATTGCCTGCACAAGAGGACTTTGCTTGCGGTTATGATTTACCCTTTTAATGAACATCCAAGAGTTCTTTGTTACGGTTGTTTTGGGTTTGAAAATATAGGTCTGTATAAAATAGTGCTCCCCGCACTTCACAGTGCAGGGAAGACACAGCAAACAAACAAATATTTCCGATTTTAAATAAAGAGGTATTCTTATCGGACGTTTTTGTTTTAGGTATTTAGAGTACTCTTAATATTTTGGAAATGGCAGTAGGATGTGGAATATGTGTCTGAAATCTTTTTTATCCATAATAAAAATGCTGTTTATTTATTTTTGTACATTAGATGAAAAACACCTGAAGATTATTTCGAAAAGAGGTTGTTATATACTTCACTCTTGGACACAACGTATTGTGAATGCGTGATTCCTTGCATTTATGGATGCTGGTGGAGTATAGCCAACTGCGAAACCTAAATAATACGATGATGTATTTCCGCTGTATGCACTACTGCTCCAATAATAACCTCCTGCACCGGTACGGTACTGTTTTTTGTCAGCAGCATGCCAGTAACCGGAGGCAGGAAAACGAGTTACAC
>CAUHML010000040.1 GCA_959606905.1 uncultured Bacteroides sp.
GATTTTCCGATATTGAGCCGTACGGTTTACGGTAAACCTTTGGTTTATTTCGACAACGGTGCGACAACGCAGAAACCCCGTCTGGTGGTTGATGCGTTGGTGGATGAATATTATTCCGTTAATGCCAATGTGCATCGCGGTGTGCATTATCTTTCGCAACAAGCTACGGAATTGCATGAGGCTTCCCGTGAAACGGTGCGTCAGTTTATCAACGCCCGTAGCACGAACGAAGTTGTCTTCACCCGCGGAACGACGGAAAGCATCAACCTGCTTGTTTCCAGTTTTGGCGACGAATTTATGGAAGAGGGGGATGAAGTGATTCTTTCCGTAATGGAACATCACAGTAACATCGTTCCCTGGCAACTGTTGGCTGCCCGAAAGGGAATTGCCATCAAAGTGATTCCAATGAATGACAAAGGCGAACTCTTGCTGGATGAATACGAAAAACTATTTTCCGAACGAACGAAAATAGTCAGCGTGGTTCATGTTTCGAATGTGCTGGGTACGGTGAATCCGGTGAAAGAAATGATTGCAACGGCTCATGCGCACGGCGTACCTTGCCTGATAGACGCTGCACAGTCTATCCCTCACATGAAAGTGGACGTACAGGAGTTGGATGCTGATTTTCTGGTGTTCTCTGCCCATAAAATATACGGTCCGACAGGTGTCGGAGTGCTTTATGGAAAAGAAGAGTGGTTAGACCGCCTTCCGCCTTATCAGGGAGGAGGAGAGATGATTCAGCATGTCTCTTTTGAGAAGACCACTTTCAACGAACTTCCTTTCAAGTTTGAAGCCGGTACGCCCGACTATATCGGAACTACCGGACTGGCAAAAGCCCTTGATTACGTGAATGGACATGGACTTGAGCAGATAGCAGCCCATGAGCATGAACTGACAACTTACGCTTTGCAACGGCTGAAAGAGATTCCCCAGATGCGTATATTCGGTGAAGCAGCCGAACGGGGAGCAGTCATCTCCTTCCTGGTAGGAGATATTCATCATTTCGACCTCGGAACGTTGTTGGATCGTTTGGGTATTGCCGTGAGGACGGGACATCATTGTGCACAACCTCTCATGCAACGTCTTGGTATAGAAGGAACTGTACGGGCTTCGTTTGCCATGTACAATACGAAATCGGAAATAGATACATTGGTGGCGGGAATTGAACGCGTCAGCAAGATGTTCTAACAATATAAGCCGCTATTCCTGTGGGATGGCGGCTTTTTTTATTCTTTAACTAAAAAAAGATGCCTTCAAGTGCAGTGATTTGAGCTTTTGTGCGTCTAATAGTAAAGAAACAAAATGTTCATTGAATATTAGGAGGGTCGTGAGACCATGCTCATATTATATAAATTCTCTCTCTTTAACATTAATCGCAGCTATATCGTAAGAAATTACGGTGTAGCTGCAACTTTTTTAGGGGGACTTGCGTCTAACTAAATACGTATAACTTACAGATAACTAATAAAGAAAAAACTATGCTGATGACAACCACTCCCATCATTGAGGGAAAACGAATAGTGAAATATTATGGAATAGTTTCCGGAGAGACAATCATAGGTGCCAATGTATTCCGCGACTTGTTTGCAAGTATTCGGGATATTGTGGGTGGTCGTTCCGGTTCTTATGAAGAAGTGCTGCGTATGGCAAAAGATACAGCATTGAAGGAAATGGAGGCACAAGCAGCTCAAATGGGAGCTAATGCCGTGATAGGTGTTGATTTGGATTATGAGACAGTTGGAGGTAGTGGCAGTATGCTGATGGTGACTGCTAACGGCACAGCCGTAAAGATTGAAGAGGATTAATTGATTATTGTTTTTTTTACTACAGAGAACACGGAAGACGCAGCGCATATACTTTGTTTAGTATCAATGGTATAAAACGCTGTGTCCTCCGTACTTCTGTGGTGAATATTATTCGGCAGTCAGTTCAATCACACGGCTGAAAGCCTGATTGGTAGTGAAAGCATTGATTCCTACTTTCATCAGATAATCTCCTGAATAAGTCTTCTCATTGGCAGCAAGATTCGATTTAGAATTCGGCATCAGGTTGATTTCTTTCACCTTATACATTTTCTTCGCATCCAGTCCCTGAAGTTTAACCGGGAGCAGCTTCTCACCGAAACGTGGGTGGATATCGTAGGTATAAAGCACTGCTTTGTTCTTATTCGGTGCGGCGTACATGACAGACATGTGATTACCATCGTATGGAGAAACCAGTCTGTACTGGTCACCATCCAGAATCACTTTCTTCAAACGTGTCCAGTTGGCAACTGCGTTTTGGCAAAAAGTCTGTTCGTCCGCATTCAGCTCTTTTAGTCCGAGGTCGAAGCCCAGTTTACACATACTTGCTACATCGGTACGGAATTTCACGCTTGTCTTCTTGTTCCAGCTGGTTACGTGTGCGTCCATTGCTTTTGCAGGGAAGATTTGTGAGAATCCCCATTGGATAAACAGGCGCTCTATCGGGTCTGTATTGTCGCTGCACCAGAATTCTGTGAAGTATTTCAATGCTTCGTAGTCGCAACGGGCGCCACCGCCGGAGCAAAGCATCATCGGTACGTTCGGATATTTGTCTTTGATACGTTCCAATACATTATATATACCACGTACATGGTCGATATAAAGTTGTCCTTGTTTATTCTTCAAATAGGGAGAATAAATATTTGTGATGGGAGAGTTGCAGTCCCATTTAAAGAAAGCCACTTCCGGGTTCGCTGTCAGGATGTTATCCACTACGCTAAATACAAAATCCTGCACTTTCGGGTTGCTAAGATCGAGCACCAGTTGGTTACGGTAATAGTATGTTTCGCGATTGGGCAGTGTGATAGCCCAGTCAGGATGCTTCTCGAACAATTCACTTTTGGGATTTATCATCTCCGGTTCGATCCAGATACCGAATTTTACTCCGGCTTCTTTGGCCGATTTCACGAGTGCGGGAATACCGCCCGGCAGTTTGGATTTCATCACTTCCCAGTCACCCAGTCCGGCATTGTCGCTGTTGCGCGGATGCTTGTTGCCGAACCAGCCATCATCCAACAAGAACATGTCTACACCGAGATGTTTGGCTTCTTTCATCAGTTCGGCAAGCAGTTTCTCATCGAATTTGAAGTACGTATTTTCCCAGTTGTTCAATAAAGTCATGCGGTCGCCTTGTCCGTCTTTCAGTTGGTAGTTGCGTGCCCATGCGTGGAGGTTGCGGCTGGCTTCGCCCGTACCGTTGTTGCTGAAAGTAAAGATGAATTCGGGAGTGGTAAATACTTCGTTCGGTTTTAGTTCATAATCAGATGCGTACGGGTTAATGGCGGGGATGACACGGAGGTTGCCTACATTGTCCACTTCAAAGGTAAACTGGAAGTTGCCTGTCCATCCGATGGTCCCTAACATGGCACGTCCTTGTGTTTCCTGTGCCGGTTGTTCAAAACCAAGTTCGAAGAACGGGTGGGTATGCATGGCGGCACGGCTTCCCAGTTTGGTGTCGATCACCTTTTTGCCGAACAATAGAGGTTGTGTGCTCATTTGTGCTTCTTTAGCCCAGTCGCTGCTGAATTCAGTCAGATAATACTCGTTTCCCGAGAAATAAAGCATGGTCGAAGCATAACGCCAGATGGTGACAGGCTTCTTTTCAGCATGTTTGATTTCACTCCACGTCTTGATGACGTTTTCTTTCGGATAAGCGATGTAATGCAGTGTGACTTCCACCGGGTACTGATCGTCTTTCAGCTGGATGACCGTCTCCGTGCCGCCTGCCACTGCTTTTTGTTCGGAAGATACATAACGGAGAATCGTGCTTGGGTTTCCATCATTGTGCGTGATTGCTACAGCCGGTTCAAAATAATCCTCGGCACCGGAGCCCGGATATACTTCCCATCCACGGGTGGATACGCTGCCGTCACTGCCTCCTTTCACGTATGGAGAAAAGTTGTTGATGTCTTTCTCGTTCAGTAACTTATCGCCCAGATAAGCCTGATAAAGTCGTCCGTTGGGAGCTACTTGGAGAATTAAGTCTGTGTTGTCCGTTGCGATGCGGATAACGTTCTTTTCCTGGGCGTCCACTTGCGCCAGGGTAAACAATGCCATAAGTAATACGAAAAGTTTCTTCATGGTTTTTTAATAATTAATTAGGTATTAGTTAGTTCGTGGGCATATAATGCCACAAAGATAATTATAATTCGTTTGGTATGAACTAGAATTTGATGCTTGCGCTAAATTCTACGGTGAATGGGCGTAAATAATTTCCACTCATATAATTTCCGGCGTACTGGGCAGCTTCTTCTTTCGTAATCAGTTCCGAACCGTTGATGGTTCCGCTGGCTCCTTTCTGATTCAGGAAGTTGATGACTGTTGCACCTAGAGACAGGTGTTTGTTTACGTTCCAGTTGATTCCTCCGAACGTTTCCCAGCGGCCGTTGAAGTAGAGCGCTTCCTGAAGATTGGCGTACGTCTTGCCGAAATAGCGGAAACTAAGCTAGAGGCGTAAGTCTTTCGTGATGTTGTAGCTTGGGTCGAGTTCGACAAGTATCTGCGGGATCTCTTTTACGATCATTTCGTTGGCATTGACTGACCTTTCCTTACTCGATTTTATCTGTATCATCCGGCTAAAACATGCTGCGGAATTGTTGCAGGAGGGAGAATTGCGCACCAATGAAATTTGTGACAGGGTAGAATTTCAGTCACCTTCTTACTTCGCCAAAGTATTTCAGAAACAGTTTAAAGTTACTTCTACGGAGTTTGCCCAGCAGAATAAGTAGAGAATGGCATATAGTTAGTTGTTATTGACTATTATTCGTTATCTCTTTGTTTGAATTTGAACTGAAATTAGTTCATTTCTATACGGAAATAACCCCAAATACTATTGCTGGCAATAACTCGTCAGTATGCAGCTTTTATTTCTTTCTCTTGCTTATATTATTTTTTCAATTGCCTAAGGAGTTTTCGTTTGACTATAGTTGAACGAACGCTTGACATATGTTGAACTATCGCTTGACTATAGTCAAACGAAAATTTGTTAGGCAATGAAATAACTATTAATAGGTAAACGCTTGCTTAAAAATAACTAATAAAATCATTAGTGGCAATTGGTTCCAAACCAGGCAGTTTCTGGTTAAATGGGAATTTAATTCAGACAGAAGAACATAAGAACAAAAAATAGAATAGCAGTTCAATAAGCAACAGAAATAATTTTCAAAGCGCAGCCTTTATGTTCTTTTGTTCTTATGTCTAAAAATAACTACCATCTGCTCATTTGTCCAAAGAGACGTATAAAAAATAGAATGATTCAACTCTGTAAATTCTTTCTTTTTTACTTGCTTATTTCGATTGATTTCCATACTTTTAGCCTCCGTAATCCTTTAAAAATTGACCCTATGGACAACATTCTTTTCTGGCTCGTTCCAGTCGCTTCCGTGTTAGCCCTCTGTTTTGCTTATTACTTTCATAAGCAAATGATGAAAGAGAGTGAAGGTACATCCCAAATGATAAAAATAGCTGCTGCTGTGCGCAAAGGAGCTATGTCTTATCTAAAACAACAATACAAAATAGTAGGTTGGGTATTCTTGGGGCTGGTTATTTTGTTTTCAATTATGGCTTATGGCTTTCATGTACAGAATGCCTGGGTTCCCATTGCTTTCCTTACAGGTGGATTCTTCTCCGGACTTTCCGGGTTTCTGGGAATGAAGACGGCGACATACGCGTCCGCTCGTACCGCTAATGCTGCCCGTACTTCTCTGAATGCAGGGTTAAGAATTGCTTTCCGAAGTGGTGCCGTAATGGGACTGGTAGTCGTTGGCCTGGGACTGCTCGATATTTCTTTTTGGTATCTGTTGCTGAATGCAGTGATTCCTGCTGATGCACTGACACCTACTCATAAACTCTGTGTAATCACTACCACCATGCTGACATTTGGTATGGGAGCTTCTACCCAGGCGCTCTTTGCCCGTGTAGGCGGTGGTATCTATACAAAGGCAGCCGATGTCGGAGCCGACTTGGTAGGCAAAGTAGAAGCCGGAATCCCGGAAGATGACCCTCGTAATCCTGCCACTATTGCCGATAATGTGGGCGATAATGTAGGCGACGTGGCCGGTATGGGAGCCGATTTATACGAATCTTACTGTGGCTCGATTCTGGCAACAGCCGCTCTGGGTGCTGCTGCTTTTATCCATTCGGCAGATACAGTGATGCAATTCAAGGCAGTGATCGCCCCGATGCTGATCGCGGCTGTTGGTATTATCCTTTCTATTATAGGTATATTTGCTGTCCGTACCAAGGAGAATGCGACTATGAAGGACCTGCTCGGTTCGTTGGCTTTCGGCACGAATCTTAGTTCCGTATTAATTGTTGCTGCTACATTCCTTATTCTGTGGCTTCTGCAACTTGATAACTGGATTTGGATTTCTTGTGCCGTAGTAGTCGGACTGGTAGTAGGTATTATCATCGGACGTTCTACGGAATATTATACTTCCCAATCCTATCGCCCTACCCAGAAACTAAGTGAAAGCGGTAAGACCGGACCCGCCACCGTAATTATCTCCGGTATCGGTTTAGGTATGCTTTCTACGGCTATTCCGGTAATTGCAGTCGTAATTGGTATCATTGCTTCCTATTTGTTGGCTTCCGCCGGCGATTTTGCCAATGTCGGTATGGGACTGTATGGAATCGGTATTGCGGCTGTCGGCATGCTTTCTACTTTAGGTATCACTCTGGCAACGGATGCTTACGGCCCGATTGCGGATAATGCAGGAGGTAACGCAGAAATGTCCGGCTTGGGTGCCGAAGTCCGCAAACGTACCGATGCGCTCGATTCATTGGGGAATACGACTGCTGCCACCGGAAAAGGTTTTGCAATCGGTTCTGCTGCATTGACAGGGTTGGCTTTGCTGGCTTCTTATATTGAAGAAATCCGAATCGGCCTTACACGGCTTGGTAATGTAGATTTGACCTTTGCGGATGGTAGTTCCATCAGTGTGGCGAATGCTACTTTTATCGACTTTATGGATTATTATGAAGTACATCTGATGAATCCGAAAGTTCTTTCGGGTATGTTCCTCGGTTCCATGATGGCTTTCCTGTTCTGTGGATTGACAATGAATGCCGTAGGACGTGCAGCAGGGCACATGGTAGATGAAGTACGTCGCCAATTCCGTGAAATAAAGGGTATTTTGACAGGAGAAGCGGAGCCGGATTACGAACGTTGTGTTGCAATATCAACAAAAGGTGCGCAACGTGAAATGGTTGTGCCTTCCTTAATCGCTATTATTGCCCCTATCCTTACAGGTCTTATTTTCGGTGTTCCCGGTGTGCTCGGTTTGCTGATTGGTGGCTTGAGTAGTGGTTTCGTACTGGCTATCTTCATGGCTAATGCCGGCGGTGCATGGGATAATGCAAAGAAATATGTAGAAGAAGGAAACTTTGGAGGAAAAGGCGGTGAAGTTCATAAAGCAACCGTAGTAGGAGATACCGTGGGCGATCCGTTTAAAGATACATCCGGGCCGAGCTTGAATATCTTAATAAAGCTAATGAGCATGGTAGCCATTGTAATGGCAGGACTTACTGTTGCCTGGAGTTTATTCTAAAAAAAGCAGGAAAGAAGTAAGAAAAAGGAGGCAAAACAAGTCTCCTTTTTTAATTTGAATTACCTTTGTGTCAAAATAGAAGCGATAAATATGTTATTACCTTATTTGAACGAGAATCTGATTGAAGCCGGATGTGATGAGGCCGGTCGTGGATGTTTGGCGGGAGCAGTATACGCTGCTGCGGTTATTCTTCCGAAAGGTTTTAAGAATGAACTGTTGAATGATTCCAAGCAACTGTCGGAAAAGCAACGTTATGCACTGCGTGAGGTAATAGAGAAGGAAGCGATAGCCTGGGCAGTTGGCGTCGTGTTACCGGAAGAAATTGATGAAATAAATATCCTGCGGGCTTCTTTTCTAGCTATGCATCGTGCAGTGGATCAACTGACTACCCGCCCACAGCATTTACTAATCGACGGAAACCGTTTCACTAAATATCCCGGCATCCCCCATACCACGGTAGTGAAAGGCGACGGGAAATATCTTTCAATAGCTGCGGCTTCTATTTTAGCCAAGACATACAGAGATGATTATATGAACCGTCTCCACGAAGAGTTTCCTTATTATGACTGGGATCACAATAAAGGCTACCCAACTAAAAAACATCGCGCCGCCATTGCCGAACGTGGAACCACTCCTTACCATCGAATGACGTTCAATCTATTAGGAGATGGACAGCTAACTTTGAACTTCTAAAGTCACTTTGTTTCATTTTGCACATATTTTCTACATTTTTTTGCAGAATAAGCACGATTTTGTTACGGATAACCCTAAGATTGTTCTGTTTAGGCTAAAAAAGTGTTGCCTAGTGCTTTTATTTGTTATTGAAATGCTATATCTTTGCAAACGATAATAAGAATTAAAAAGTTTAAAATCATGGCAACGAACAAACTATTGTGGTCTTCTAAAATCATTGGGGTATTTTTTATGATGTTGGTTTGCACTCTTTCCGCAAATGCACAGTTTTTACGTACTTCTTATTTCATGGAAGGTACCCATTATCGTCAACAACTAAATCCGGCTTTAACACCGACGAAAGGTTATTTCAACCTTCCGGTGATTGGTGCTGTTAATGCAACTGTCGGTTCTACTTCATTAGGTTATCAAGATATCATTGATATCATTGATGATGGTGACGATTTCTATACTAAACCAGATTTTATGAATCGTCTGAAAGATAATAATAAGTTGAATGTGAACTTCAGTACGGAGATTCTCTCTGCAGGATGGTACAAAGGTAAGAACTTCTGGTCATTCAATATCGGTCTGCGTACAGATATCGGTGCTAACTTGACTAAGAATATGTTTACCTTCTTGAATGAGATGGAAACAGTTGAAGAAAACTGGAGAAACAGTAACTATGATATTAGTGGTCAACGATTGAACATTAATGCTTATACAGAAGTCGGTTTAGGACTTTCACGCCAGATTAACAGTCGTTTGACTGTTGGTGCTAGAGTGAAAGCACTATTGGGTATTGGCAACATGGAGTTGAAACTTAATAAAGTTGCGATGAATGCTAACTTACCTAGTGACGCAGAAATTGCAAAATGGTCTAGTGAGAGCTACTGGAATTCTATGAGTACTCCCGAAGCAATAAGAGCTGCACAGGAACTGAAAACTAAGTTTGATAATTATCATGCAAACTTGACTGTTGGCGCAGAACTGAAAAGTTCTTTCAAAGGTTTGGAATTGAAAGAAGAAGAAGGTAAAGACTATGTTACAGATTTCGACTTTGACAGTGGTAAATTGGGTATTGCAGGTTATGGTTTTGGTATCGACTTGGGAGCTTCTTATAAAATATTGGATAATCTGACAGTGTCTGCATCTGTTCTTGATCTCGGTTTTATTTCTTGGTCGAAATCAAGCACAAAAATCGCGTCAGCTAACCCGGATCCGATTGATATTAAAGGAAGTACCTATGCAAATATGGTTGATCCGAATAATCCGAATACTGTTATGAACGCTGTAAATCAGTTGCAGAATGACGCTCAAGGATATATGGACCGTGTAACAAATGGTGATGTACTTGACTATGACATGTTGCAACTCGAAGTAAGTGATGCTAAAGAATCTCGTAAATCTCGTCTTGCTTCTACTCTTGTACTAGGTGCAGAATACGGATTCTTCAATAACAAATTAGCAGTCGGTGTATTGTCAACAACTCGTTTTGTACAGCCTGATGCTCTTACAGAATTAACACTCTCCGCAAACTACCGTCCGAAAAGCTGGTTCAATGTAGCGCTTAGCTATTCAGCTATCCAGTCAGCTGGTAAATCCTTCGGTTTGGGTCTGAAATTAGGTCCTGTGTTTGTCGGAACTGACTATATGTTCTTAGGAAAGAACTCTAACACTGTTAACGGATTCGTTGGAGTATCTATCCCGTTGGGTGGAAGAAAAGCAAATAAAGAAGGATAAAATATTTTAATTTCTCTCTCTAAACATTCTCTTTTAATTAATTCTCTATAGAATAAAAAACGTATAATTACAGCCTGTCATCATAACTATATAGATAGTTTATAGATGACAGGCTGCTTTTTTATTATCTACTTTCTACTTAATATAACTAACATGTATTGCCTGTATTCAACTTGCAGAGAAGGAATTGTGCTATACAACATAAAAATAAGAATAAGTATTTTAGCTAGTAAACTACTCTTTAACTATAATTGCAATGAAAAGCAATACAAGTAAGATACTTAAAGATAAGATATGAAAACAGAAACAGATTCTTTCTATAAAGATATATGCAAAGGTGATCTGAAAGCTTTTGAATATTTTTATAAGAAATACCAGCCCAGGCTATTTGCATACGGGGTGGGAATATTGGGCGACGAGGAGGCTTCTAAAGATTTGGTTCAGGAGACTTTTATAGCCTTTTGGGAGAATAAGGAACGTTTGGTTACTTACTATTCTGTATCGTCTTATCTTTTCAAAATATTTCAGAGTAAATGTTTGAGCTATTTGAGAAAAAGAACGCTTTTGAGTGATTTCTCTAGTTTATCGGAATTGAAACTGAAAGAAATTGAGATGTCTTATTATAGTTCGGATAATATCAATGGAGGAACTGTTTTTATGAAAGAAGTAGAGGATCTATATGTAAAAACAATAAATGATTTACCTGATAAATGCCGTGAGATTTTTATTTTGAGTAAGGAGCAGGATGTGAAAGCGGCAGATATAGCAGAAAAACTGGGAGTTTCGGTAAGAACCGTTGAAAACCAAATATACAAAGCTATAAAAATAATGCGCCATGCAATGAGGGAGTATGCTGTTCCTGCCATTTTCTTAGTATTGTCCAATTTATTAAATACTTTATCAAGATGATTTCTGATATAGAAAATAGTTTACTAGTCAAGTACCTTAAAAATGAGCTTAATGAAGAAGAAAGCCAGAAGGTGATAGGATGGTTGGAGCAAAATAAGGAAAACCAAGAGTTTCTTTTTGGCTTGAAGGATTTATATATGCTTGGACGATGGGAGGAATTATCCAAGAAAGCGAATACAGCTCATGGCTGGGAAAAGTTGTCCGGGTCTATCAGGAAGCAGGGGCAGGGTAAGAATGTATTTCGCTCCTACTTGAAATATGCGGCAATTTTAATTGTATTCTTTTCTATGGGCTATGGGTATAAAACATATTTCCACCAACCCTCATCAATGATGAATACTATTATAACAGCAGAGGGGGAGAGAACAACAGTCATTCTTGATGATGGAACAAAAGTAAAGTTGAATCAAAATTCAAAGTTGGTTTATCCGGGCACTTTTGATGGAAAAAGCAGGAAAGTTGCATTGAGTGGAGAGGCGTATTTTGAGGTACTCCATGATGAAAAAAGTCCTTTTTTAGTTGATGCAGGTATGTATACGGTCAAGGTGTTGGGAACGAAATTTAATGTTGAGGCTTATCCGGGAGATATTTGCTCTTATACAAGCTTGAAAGAAGGGAAAGTGCAAATTTTGGAGAACGAAACGGAGGATGAACATATTTTGTCAGAATTGAGACCTGGAACCCAACTGGTTTATAATGTTCAGACCGGACAATACCAGTTAAATCAGGTAGACATAGAAGAAATTGGTGATTGGATGCGAGGGCAGATTGTGGTTAAGCACAAAACCTTGCAGGAACTGATAGATATCCTAAAGCAGAAATATGAATATAGTTTTGAACTACAAACAGATTCAATCAGTAATATCGTTTATAATATCGTGTTGGAACAGGAATCATTGGAGGAAATTTTAAATGATATAACTGTTATCACGCCTCAAGTCCATTATTCGATAAATTATGGAACTCGAACTGTAATCATACGCTAACTGCTGTTTACAGATAAACACTCTGTTGGGAGAAACGAGTAACGATGCTCCCTTTTGTAATTTAGTTCTACGTAATTATAGAAAATATAATGCGTGTGTTACTTCTATGTGCTTTCTATTTTGAGATTTTCAATAATATAATTCGCGAATTTGTTAATTTACAATTTAATATCTAATTGATTATGAAGAATTTTCAGCAGAAAAGACTTACAGGAAAAATTCCACGTTGCAGATGTGGAATGGCTGGATGGAGTCTCGCTTTAGTATGTTTTTGTATTATCCTGTTTGGAAATGTGCAGATAGTGTCTGCGCAAACAAGAAACGTGACAATTGATGTCGTAGATACTCCTATCGGGAAAGTTTTTGATGAATTGAGTAAACAGACCCGTTATAAAATTTTTTATAGCGATAATGTGATTGATTCTAAGCAAAAAGTGAGTGTGAACTTTGTGAATAAACCGCTAAAGGAAGCTTTGAATAAATTGTTGGAAGGTACAGGTGTGGGATTTGAAATTAAAAGTAAGAAAGTTCTTCTTTTTAAGATAAAAGAGGCTTCTTCTGGTCCGGATTCGAAAAAAGAATCGAATATTGTGATTAGTGGTAGTGTAACAGATGAAAATGGAGAGCCGATTATTGGAGCTACTATCACCTCAGAAAAGACCTTGAAAGGAACAATCACAGACTTGGATGGCAAATTTTCTTTGGAGATACCGGAAAATACTAATTTGGCAATTTCTTACGTTGGCTATCGTAATCAGATTGTGAAAGGGTATTCTAATATGATTATCCGGATGCAGGAAGATTCGAGAATGTTAGATGAAGTAGTTGTTGTAGGTTATGGCACACAGAGAAAAGGGAATCTGACAGGGGCAGTGTCGAGTGTGAAAGCTGATAAACTGACAATCGCTCCTGTTGCTACTGCTTCCAATACACTTGTCGGACAATTGCCCGGGCTGATTGCCACCCAGTCAAGTGGACAACCAGGATCAGATTCTGCCACATTAAATGTTCGTGGTTTTGGTAGTGCTTTGATAATTGTAGATGGAATTGAAGCGTCACTTGACAATATTGATGCTAATCAGATTGAGTCTATATCTATATTGAAAGATGGAGCAGCTTCAATCTATGGTGCAAGGGCCGGTAATGGTGTTATCTTAATTACAACCAAGAGAGGAACAGACCAGAAGCCTACGATTACTCTCAACACAGCATTCACTTGGCAGGGGGTAACGAAAATGTTGAAACCGGCAAGTTCGGGACAACGGGCAGAGATGGAAAGAGAAGCGTGGCTTCAATCCGGACAGCCTGAAGCCAGTGCCCCGTTTACAGAAGATCAGATACAGAAATATTATGATGGAACAGATCCTCTTTTTCCGAACACTAATTGGTATAAAGAACTTATCAGAGATTGGGCCCCAGAGCAACAACATAATATATCTATCCGAGGTGGAAATGACAGACTTAAATTTTATGGCTTCTTTGGTTATCTGAATCAGGAAACGATGATTAAGAAGAATGGAGGGAATTATGAAAGATTCAATCTGCAATCTAATATAGATGCCAAGATTTTGGATAATCTGACTTTAAGACTCGATCTTGCTTATAGTCAGGAACAAAGAAACTACACTACCCGTAGTATGGGAGTAGGAGGAAGCATCTGGCAGGATTACTGGAATACTCTTCCTTATTATCCGGCTACTTTGCCCGATCCTGATAAAATTCCGTATGCTTTTGGGGCAGGTGTTGGTGGTTTGCATGTCAGTTCTAATAGGGATATAAGCGGATATGATGATGCTCGTGGTGAAGATTTGCGTGGAACAGCTTCATTGGAATATAAGTTTAAGTCAGTGAAAGGGTTGTCTATAAAAATGTTTGAGAGCTACCGGAAGGTTTATTCATTTAATAAAATATTCAACAAGCCAGTAGATCTTTATACGTACGATCCCGGCAGTGATATTTATACATTAGCAGGGACCTATGGTTCCAAGGCCTCATTAAGTCAGGCACATTCACGGTCGGAGATGTTTACGCAGCAGTACTCTATAAATTATGAAAATAATTTTAATGATACTCATCATTTGACAGCTATGGCTTTATATGAAGCAATCAATTACTCGGGCGACTATTTGTTTGCTTCAAGAAAAGACTTTATGATGACTGCTATTGACCAGATGTTTGCAGGCAGTACCGAAGGGATGACCAATAATGGCTATGCAAACGAGATGGGACGTATGAGTTTTGTCGGAAGGGTTAACTACAGTTATAAGAATAAGTATTTGTTAGAAACGATTCTCCGTGCTGACGCATCGGCTAAATTCCCTCCTGGAAAACGTTGGGGCTATTTTCCTAGTGTATCTGTAGGATGGATGCTTTCGGAGGAAAAGTTTATATCACAGGTACGTTTTATAGATAACCTGAAGTTACGTTTAAGTTATGGACAATCGGGAAATGATGGCGTAGGTAATTTTCAGTATCTGTCCGGCTATACTTATGGGCATGCCTATTTATTAGGCAAGGAATCGGTACAAGGAATGGTTTCCACTGGTTTGGCTAATCCTAATTTGACATGGGAGAAAGTAGAGATTGCTAATATTGGTATTGACTACTCTTTCTTCAATCGGAAGCTATATGGAGAGGTAGATGTGTTTTATCGTGAGCGTACAGGTATTCCTGCTACACGGTTGATGTCATTACCTTCGACTTTTGGAGCAAATTTGCCACCGGAGAATATTAATAGCCTTAATGATAGGGGATTTGAAGTCAAACTGGGAACTTCAGGTGCTGTAAATCAGTTGAAATATGATGTGAGTGGAAATATTTCCTGGTCGCGTGCTAAATGGAAATATTATGAGGAACCTGATTATACAGATTCCGACCAGGCTCGAATCTTTAAACAAAGCGGGAAATGGACAGACTGCGTGTATGGATATGTTTCTGATGGATTGTTTACTAGTCAGGCTGAAATAGATGCAGCTCCATATTATGAAGATCTGCAAGGGAACACTATGCTTAAACCGGGCGATGTGCGGTATAAGGATTTGAATGGGGATGGCATTATCAACTGGAAAGACCAGAAAGAGATCGGAGGTAGTACTATGCCGCATTGGATATATGGTCTTAACGTAGCTTTATCTTATAAAGGATTCGATATTAGTATGCTTTTCCAAGGTGCTTTTGGGTATAACCAGAATATAAGCAATGGCTTGTATTCCACTTTGCTTTACGAAGAAAGATGGAGTCCGGAAAATAATGATACTAATGCCATTTATGCACGTTTGGGAGGAGCATCTACAAACAATTACACTTCGGATTTTACTTATAAGAAAGCGGGCTATTTGCGATTGAAGGTAGCATCGTTGGGGTATAGCCTGCCAAGACAATTTTTAGAGAAGTGTCATATAAATAATGCCAGAGTCTACTTGTCCGGGACCAATTTATTGACTTTTAATCGTCTGGGTAAATATGGAATTGACCCCGAAGCGCAGAATGTAGGATATTATTATCCTCAACAGCGTACAATAAGTTTGGGATTGAATATTTCATTTTAAAATATAAATAAATATGCATGCTATGAAAAAGATAAAGAGTCTTTTATTTTTAGGGTTGTTTATGATGACGTCCTGTCTGGATATATTAGATAAGGAACCTTTAGACATTATTTCTGATAATGCAGTGTGGAATGACCCGGTTCTGATTGATAGTTATCTGGCGGAGTGTTACTATCAGACTTCTGTAATGGTGAATGAAACTCCCGGATATTTCACTAACGGAGGAAACTTCTGGCAGAGTGAGCTAGGAATGGGAATGTGTTGGATTAATGAGATTGCGGATGAGGCTAAAGTAAACTGGGCATATAATACAGATGCAGTCAGGACTTATAAAGCAGGCGGATTGACCATTGGCGGAGGACTTTTGGAATGGTGGGAACTTCCTTATAATACCATCCGTGCATTAAATGAATTTATTCAGCGTGTCCCCGGTTCCCCGGTAGCGGAGGAACTGAAAAATGAGCGGGTGGCAGAAGCACGTTTTTTGAGAGCGTATAATTATTTTGCGATGGTGAAACGTTATGGTGGTGTTCCTCTGATTACTGTTCCGCAAGCGTTGGACGAGCCTTGGGAGGAATTGTATCCCAGCCGTAATTCGGAGCAGGAAGTATATGACTTTATTCTTGCAGAGATGGATGATATTATCAATAATGAATACTTGTATGAGACAGTTGGGGATGATAATTTGGGCAGGCCGACGAAATACGCTGCGTTAGCGCTAAAGAGCCGTGCGGCATTATATGCAGGCAGTATTGCACAATTCGGAAAGGTGCAAATGAATGGTTTATTGGGGATCCCTTCATCATTGGCTGAACATTATTATCGTGAGTCTTATAAGGCGTCAAAAGAAATAGGTAAAAAACACTCTCTGTATGATGTAAATGCAGATAAGGTGACTAATTTTAAGAATATCTTTCTTGTTAAGAATAATTGTGAAGTAATTTTAGCCAGACGGCATAATGACTCTCCGACTTCCATAAACAGTGGTGATTATAGCGGAGGACACTCATGGGGATATGACTTTGCACAATGCCCCAAACCACAAGCATGGGGAGCAGGAAACAAAGATGCTCCTTATCTTGAAATGGTTGAAGCATTCGAACATATTGACGGAACTTCAGGTGCATTGGACAGGACGCAGATTCAACAAGGGTTATGGACAACAAACGAACTGTGGGCAAACAAAGATCCTCGTTTCTTTGCTACAATTTACACGCAGAACACAGCTTGGAAGGGAGCGATGGTTGACTATCACAATGGACTTCGTTTGCCTGACGGAACCATACAGAATGATGGTTCGTATCAAGGAGTATTAGCATTGGGAACCCAATCTGTAGACAATGGCTTCGGAACAGGTTTTGGTGTAATGAAATATTTGGATGAGAGTAATAACACACTTCAGTTTCCTGGCATTTCAAGTACTGATTATCTGGTTTTCAGATATGGAGAGATACTGTTGAATCTGGCAGAAGCAGCCTTTGAACTGGGAGAAACGGGAGAGGCTTTGGAAGCCGTGAATGATATTAGAAGACGTGCAGGAATTTCTCCTCTCGAATCGATAGACCGTGATAAAATACGTCACGAACGGAAAGTGGAATTAGCCTTTGAAGGACATCGTTATTGGGATGTACGGCGTTGGAGAATTGCAGTGGATGTTCTTTCCAAACCCAATTCCGGATTGCGTTATATTTTGGATTACGAAACCGGCAAGTATCAACTCCAGATATTGGATAATGTAGATGGTACAGGTACGTCTCCCAACTTCTATGAACACAATTATTATTTTCCTATCACGTTGTCACGTACAGGAAATAATCCTAATTTGCAGGAAAATCCAGGATATCAGAATTAATAATAAAAGTGTAGAAGATGCCCTAGGAGTATAAAGACTGTTCTTTCCTTTTCAGGCATCTTCTGCCCAATTCCATAACTGTCATATTGTAAAAAGATAACTATGTATTTGAAATATGTATTAATTGTATTTTTAGGGGTAAGTGTAGCTTGTTGTGCGGATAAAGGTGATTCGGGGAATATCGGTGAACTTTCTTCGGAGAACTTCAAAGTAGAGGTAGGGGGAGAATCTGTATTTGTTTATCAGGCACGGGTGTCTAAGTATCCTATCAATCAGAACTGGCCGGGATATCAGCGTCCTTTGGAACAAACAGAAATCGCATCTTTTGCATCATTTGATTATGAAGCTGGTAAGACTGTGAGAATAACAACGGAGCAGAAGATTGAAAGTTGTGATATACGTCCTAAAGAGTTTGGTATTATTCCTGAAGTGAAAGGAAATACGATTGAGTTTGTTGTCACTAATCCTTGTCAGTTTGTTGTTGAGGTTAATGGGCATCATAAAGCTTTGCATTTGTTCGTCAATCCTAAGGAGCAAATACAAGTGGATAAAGAGGATAGTCGTATTCATTATTATGGCCCCGGAGTTCATGAAGCCGGAGTGATTAATGTAAAAAGCGATGAAACAGTTTATATAGACGAAGGAGCAATTGTTTATGGAGTCATTCGGAGCGAGAACACTTCTAATATTAAGGTAATAGGTAAAGGAATACTTGATGCAAGCCGGATAGCAAGAGGTGCTGCTCCTCATATGATTAGTCTGCATAAAGTACGTAACGCTTATATTGGAGGTATTATATTGAGAGATGCTCATGAATGGGGAGTCGTACCTTCTTGTTGTGACCAGATTACATTTGATAATATTAAGTTGATAGGTTTCTGGCGGTATAATTCTGATGGGATTGATATTGTGAATAGTAACAATATAGTCATAAAGAATTCGTTTATTAGAGCATTTGATGATAATATAGCGATAAAAGGATTGCAGTGGGCGTATGAGGAGCAACAGACCATTAAAGGTATTCGGGTAGACAATTGTGTGCTTTGGAATGATTGGGGCAAGATTTTTGAGTTTGGTGCGGAAACGGTAGCTGATACGATTCAGGATGTTGTCATATCCAATTGCTATGTACCACACTTTACCATGGTGGCTATGGATATGCAAAATGGAGATAGAGGCCATATCGAAAATGTCGTATTCAACAATATCTCTATTGAGGAACCGATACGGGAACGGGCGATGCTGGGTAATACGCCTATGGATACAAAAGATTGGGGAAGGGCAATTTCTTTGGGTATTTATGGAACGCAATGGTCTAGTGATGTGACTCGTGGAAGTATTGACAATATACAATTCAGGAATATACGTTGTACTGGCTCTTCTTTTTCCTGCATTGAACTGAAAGGTTATGATGAGAAACATCAGGTTTCTAATGTATACATTAAGGACTATTTTGTCAATGGAACGAAAATTACCGGAGATGAAGATGTACAAAAAAATAATTTTGTAACTAACGTTGTTTGGGAGTAATGTAATGTCTTTCTTTCATGATTTATCATTTATAGGAAGAATAACTGAATGATGGTGGAGTATGTTATTTAGGTGTTATAAACAGAATCGGAAGAACTCCGGTTCATAAATTGGAATAATAAAATGATAAAAGAAAAACGACTCAAGTATATTGTTTTCTGTTTGTTGAATATGACAGGTATATTTGCTTTTGTAGGGCAAGTTGCAGCACAAGCTATTGTAGGGGATACGCATTCTGGTTACAGTGTTGCTGCCTACGTCTGGCCTTCCTGTCATGATGATCGGCCTAAAGGACATGAACTATTATGGCCGGCGGGGACGGGAGAGTGGGAAATTATTAAAAAAGGTACTCCCCGCTTTGAAGGCCATTATCAGCCTAAACAACCTTTATGGGGGTATGAAATGGATAATAACCCGCAAGTGATGGAAAAATGGATTGATGCAGCTACGCAACATGGAGTGAATGTTTTTATATTTGATTGGTATTGGTATGATGAAGGACCGTTTCTTGAAAGTTGTATCAATGATGGCTTTTTGAAAGCACGTAATAATGATAAAATGCAGTTCTATATTATGTGGGCTAACCATGATGTAAAGAAGAACTATTGGAATGTGCATAAATATGGTAATGATGAATCGTTGTTGTGGGATGCTTCCGTAGACTGGAAAAATTTTAAAATCATAGTGGATAGAGTAATTAATCAATATTTTGAGAAAGGTAACTATTTCAAGATAAATGGTGCTCCTGTTTTTTCAATCTTTAGTCTGGAGAAGTTTGTTCAGAGCTTCGGTACTGTGGATGAGGCCCGTAAAGCACTTGACTATTTTAGAAAAGAGGTAAAAAGGTATGGATTTCCTGAACTACATATACAATCAATTATTGGCGGAGGTATGCCTGACGAAAAAATGTTGCAGCAAATAGAGCAATTGGGCATAAACAGCATGACACATTACAACTGGGGCGGTCCACATCCGGAAGATTATATGACTTGGGGAAAGGAATCCATGGAAAGAATGGATAAATGGGTAGAGGCTCTTTCTGTTCCTTATTTCCCTAATGCTTCTGTTGGTTGGGACGATACCCCACGATTTCCTCATAAAACTCAAAAAGATGTAGTACACTATAACAACTCTCCTCAAAGTTTCGCGACTTATCTTCAAAAAGCAAAAGAATATCTGGATGTTCGTCCGGCTTTGCCGAAGCTGATAACAGTCTTTTCTTGGAATGAATGGATAGAGGGAGGGTATCTCTTACCTGATATGAAGTATGGATTCGGGTATCTGGAAGCGGTGAAAGAGGTGATTCTTGATGGAAAATATGATGGGTATAAATAATATCGTGTAAAAATAATAAATATAAATACTATAAACGATTATGATGAAAATATCAAAATTATTATGTAAGTCATTTGCATTACTTAGTTTGTTGCTTATTGCTTGTAGCAATACGGATGACATTCAGCAAAAAGTAACAGAGATTGACGCAAGCCAATTGAAAGTGAGAGATCCTTTTATATTTTATGATGCGGATACTGATTATTATTACTTGCATGTAAATGGTACTCTGAAAGTAAAGTCATACAAGAGCAAAGATCTGCTTACTTGGCAGGAGAATGGATATTCATTTCTCCCTTCTGCCGGATTTTGGGGAAAAGAAGATTTTTGGGCTCCCGATTTTTATAAATATGAAGACAAATATTATTTGTTTATCACGTTGAGTGCACCGGGAGTCAAAAGAGGAACTTCTGTTTTGGTTTCGGATAGAGTGACTGGAACTTTCCAACCATTAGTCAACAACGCTGTTACACCACAGGAGTGGACGTGTTTGGATGGTTCTCTTTATGTTGATTCGGAAGGGACCCCATGGATTTTTTATTGTCGTGAATGGGTAGAAGTCGGCGATGGGGAAATATATGTTCAACAATTGAAAGATGATTTGACAATGACGGAGGGGGAACCACATTTGCTGTTTAAGGCTTCCGAGGCTCCGTGGGTAGGTCCGGTTACTTTAGGTGAGAATACAGGTAATGTGACTGATGCCCCAACTGTTTATCGTTTAGAGAGCGGTGCGCTTCTTATGTTGTGGTCTAGCTTTACTAAAGACGGTAAATATTGTATTGGTCAAGCGTTGTCAGAATCGGGTAATGTGCAAGGACCATGGGTACAAATGCCAGAACCTTTGAATAATGATGATGGCGGGCACGCCATGTTGTTCAAAGATAAAAACGGAAATTTGAAAATATCTTATCATTCACCCAATACGACAGGTCTGGAAAGATTAACAATTAAAGATGTAGTGATCGAAAATAACAAAGTTAGAATTATAGAGTAAAAGAGGAATGTATAGAATAGTTATTTTCTTCATGTTACTGACAGCAGTGAATGTATCTGCTGATGACTCTTTCTCTGTTTATTGTTTGACTACTGAACAGGCAGAGAATCCGGTAGGAATAGATTCGCAGTCTCCGCGTTTCAGTTGGAAGATATATGCTCAAAAGCGCAATTTTAAACAATATGCTTATCAGGTATGCGTAGCTGATTCTCCGGACAAATTGATGAATAGTGAAGCTCATGTTTGGGATAGTGGAAAGGTTATTTCTGACAAATCAATTCTCGTTCCTTTCAAAGGTGTAAAATTAAAATCGTCCCAGGTCTATTATTGGCGGGTTAGAATTTGGAATGATGAAGACAAGGTATCTGCATGGAGTCAGATAAATACATTTGCTACTGGTTTGTTGGCAAATTCCGATTGGGGAAATGCTCAATGGATTTCTATGGAGAAAGACGAAGGGCGAGTAAAAGGTATTCATTATCAGGAGGAGGAAGCTTTGCCTACCCAGAAGGTAGGGATGTATAAACTTCCTCAATTTCGGAAACAGTTTAGAGTGAAAGATAAAAAGATCAGTAGAGCTTTTGCTTATGTTTCAGGTTTGGGACATTTTGATTTTTATCTGAATGGCGGAAAAGTGGGTAATCATTTTTTGGATGCCGGGTGGACTTTATACGATAAAGAGGCCTTTTATGTATCATTTGATATAACGGGCTTATTGCAGCGTGGAGAAAATGTATTGGGGATTATGCTTGGAAATGGATTTTATAATGTGCCTCAGGAACGTTATTTTAAATTGCTGATCTCTTATGGCGCTCCTAAAATGAAGTTATATTTGAGAATTGTTTATGACGATGCTTCCGTTCAAGAGATTGTATCCGATAAGTCGTGGAAGGTAAGTGAAAGTCCTGTAGTTTTCTCCAGTATATATGGTGGAGAAGACTATGATGCAACTAGAGAGCAGCCAGGATGGATGTATGCAGATTTCGATAGCAGCGGCTGGAAAAATGTATTAGTTGCCGACTATGCTCCTAAGATGGTTTCCCAACAAACCGAACCGCTCCGGATAAGAGAAGAAATGCCAGTGGTTACGTATTTTAAAAATGAGAAGGGAAACTGGGTATATGACTTGGGGCAAAATTTTTCAGGAGTAATTCATCTTTGTGTAAAGGGAGAAAGAGGACAGAGTGTACGTCTGACACCTGCGGAATTACTGAACCGGAATCACACAGTCAATCAGTCGGCGTCAGGAGAGCCTTTTTACTTTACTTATAAACTTCGGGGTGGGCAATGTATTGAAACATGGCAACCACAATTCACCTATTATGGTTATCGCTATGTAGAAGTGGAGGGCGCGATTCCGGCAGGAGAGGAAAATCCGGATAAACTTCCGGTTATAATGGAACTTGCTGGAGTTCACACCTGTTTGGCTGCTCCTAAAACAGGGAGTTTTTCTTGCTCCAATCCTCTGTTTAATAAAATACATAATCTTATAGACTGGGCTATGCGCAGCAATATGGCCAGTGTGCTGACTGATTGCCCTCATAGGGAAAAACTGGGTTGGGTGGAACAAGCTTATCTGATGCAATACTCCCTGCAATATCGTTACAATATGTCCCGAATGTATGGCAAGATAATAAGAGATATGTATCTGTCGCAAACGGAAGAAGGGATGATCCCCTCCATTGCACCCGAATATGTGAGATTTAAAGAAGGGTTCGAAGATACGCCAGAGTGGGGAAGTGCATTTATTATATCTTCCTGGTATTCGTATTTATGGTATGGAGACGACAGGGCTTTGACAGAGTTTTATCCTGCAATGAAAAGATATATGAACTATCTGGCCTCCCGTGCAAAAGATCATATAATTTCTTATGGTTTAGGCGATTGGTTTGACATAGGACCAGATGTTCCGGGAAATTCGCAATTGACATCCAATGGAGTGACGGCAACAGCAACCTACTATTACAATGCCGTTATCATGCAGAAGATTGCTCGGCTTTTAGGTATTTCTGAAGATGTGGAGGTATATGAAAAATTGGCAGCCGGCATTAAGGTTTCCTTTAATCGTACATTTTTTGATTCTTTATCGAATATCTATGATCGCAATAGTCAGACTGCTAATGCAATTGTTCTATTCATGGATTTAGCAGATGAGGCTCACAAACAAATGGTACTTGATAATTTGGTTTGTGATATACAAAGTCGAAATTATGCATTGACGGCTGGGGATATAGGATATAGATATGTGTTACGTGCGTTGGAGGCTAATCATTTGTCGGAACTGATTTATAAAATGAATTGTAGATATGATGTTCCTGGTTATGGTTGGCAGTTAGCACATGATGCGACAGCGCTTACAGAATCATGGCAGGCGTTCGGATTTGTGTCTAACAATCATTTTATGTTAGGACACTTGATGGAATGGTTGTATAGTGGTATAGGCGGCATAGGCCAGACAGAACAGTCATTGGGGTATAAAACAGTATTAATTGATCCTCAAATAGTCGGTGATATTACATCTGCTACAACTTCTTATGAGTCTCCTTATGGATTGATTCGTTGTGAATGGAAAAAGGAACGGGAAAAATACGAATTGAAAGTATCTGTTCCGGCTAATAGTGAAGCAGTAATTAGTCTGCCTGCTGCAACATTTGAAGATATAACGGATTACGGTGTGGCTCTGACATCAGTCACGGATATTATTAATATGGAGGTTAATCAAAATGGTCCAATAGGGATTAAATTGAAGGTCGGATCAGGAAACTATCTGTTTACAGTTAATAATCCTGTTTACCAAACAAACACCTTATTAGACATTAGTGAAGCAACTAATGTATTATGCTTGGGTAATTCGATAACTAAGCATGGGGTAAAACATGATATTGAGTGGTTCTCTGATTGGGGGATGGCGGCATCAAAAGAAGAATATGATTATTGTCATCAGCTTCAGTCTATGCTTAAAAAGTATAATGATTCGTCAACGGTTACTCCACTGAATATTGCATATTGGGAACAGAACTTAAATTGTAATATTGATTCTTTGATTGGGGAGAAGTGCCTGAATAAAGATTTGATAGTTATAAGGCTCGGAGAAAATGTACATGACAAGGAACTGTTTAAAACGAGGATTCTTGATCTTGTAAATGTATGTAAGAAATATACTTCTAATGTTATTATTACCGGTTGTTTCTGGCCTGATGCTGACAAAGAAGAAGCATTGATAAATGCAGCAAACCGAAATGGACTTGAGTATGTTCCGCTTGCGTGGATTAGCGAGCAGCAAGGAGTTTATCCCAAGATTGGTGATAAATTGTATAGTACATCAAACAAGCCTTATAAAGTAAAACAGGATTTTATAATCACACATCCCAATGATAAAGGTATGAAAATGATTGCCCGGAAGATATTTGAGGTAATAACTAGGAAGTGAGAGCATTGTAAGAGACTGATAGTAAAACGAATTTTACGTTTTACTACTGAATATTGACTGCACCCTTGAAGTTTAGTGTTTAACTTTTGGGGTGCAGTTCACTTGTAATAAAGGTGTTTTTTACTCCAGTTTTTCTGGTAGCTTTTAATAAGCACTTTTAGAACCACTTAATCTTCCGGAATATCACAAACGCAAGCGTTGACAATCCGATGGAAAAGAGCACAATCAAAGAGAAAGCAAAGGGCACTTCTTCCAGGTGAATATCCACATTCATGCCATAGAAACTGGCAATCAATGTCGGGAGCATCAGGACGATGGACAGACTTGTCATACGTTTCATGATCGTATTCACATTATTGGAGATAATAGACGCAAAAGCATCCATTGTCCCTGTGAGGATATCACTGTAAATATTCACCGTATTGAGCGCCTGTTTCAGCTCGATAATTACATCTTCCACTAATTCAGTGTCCAGATAATCCGTATCCTGAAAAATAGTCCTTAACTTACCGATCATCACTTCATTTCCACGGATGGAAGTGTTGAAGTAGACAAGTGTTTTTTGCAGTCTCATCAAGCGAAGCAGGTCTTCGTTACGGATGCTTCGTTCCAGTTCCTTTTCTGCGGCACTGATGTCTATGTTTATCTGCTTTAGATATTTCAGGAACCACACAGCAGAAGAATAGATTAACCGGAAAATCAGATCTAGCTTGTTGCGTACAACGATCCCTTTTCGACGGGTATGCTCTATGAAATCCGGTAATAAATCCGTGTTGTGATAACAGACGGACACGATAATCTCGTTATTAGTGATAATTCCAATCGGTACAGTGTCGAAAGGCAGACTGCCATTCTGTTTGTTCACTACCGGGATACGAAGAATCGTCAACAACCAGTTGCCTTCCGTATCCGTACGCGGACGTTCGTCCGTATCGGCTATATCGTTCAGAAATGATTCGGGTACGTTGAGAGTTTGAGTTAGAAATTCAAAGTCGTCATTGTTTGGGCATACTACATTTACCCAGCTGTTGGGAAGCCATTGTGCTTTTTCCACAAAGCCAGCCTCACAATAAAGATACGTTCTCATCTTATTGCCTCCTTTCGTTTGTTTGACACGAGCAGAGGCATCAGGTTTCAATGACTCTGTTCGCTTTAATTAATACTAGTTGTGCACGTTCGCGGGTTTGAATCGTCCATATTTCTATGATTTTAATTTAAAAGCGATGCAAAGGTACGGAAAAATGAAGTAAGTTCCGCCTTTTGTGTCGTGTTTTTCGATAAACAGGTTGAAAGTACTTTTACAAAGTAAGAAAAAGCCCCATAGCCTGATACACTTCTGCCCTGTAACTTAACATAGATTAAACGTTTACGTAACCATCTTTTTTG
>CAUHML010000041.1 GCA_959606905.1 uncultured Bacteroides sp.
CTTATTGGGGAGCAAAAAAGGCTTGTGAACCTTTACATATCCAATGGAATGCTTCCAATAACAATATAAAAGTAATAAATACTACAGCAAAAGACTTGAAAGGCGCAGTAGCTAAAGCTATAATTTATGACCTGAATGGAAAAGAAGTACCGGCCTACGGACAGACAAAGCAGGTCGATGTGGCAGCCAGCAATATTGCAGAAGCATTTTCCTTGAATTTTAACCCTTTCGAAATTGATGATGAGAAACCAAAGGAGATAGAAGAAGAGATCGAAGAACTGACTCCGCTTCATTTTATCAAGTTGGAACTGATAGATGCCAAAGGTAATCTAATCTCTGAAAACTTCTATTGGCGGAATGGTGTGAATGATCTTGATTATACATTGCTGAATACACTTCCAGAGGCCGATTTGTCTTGCCGATTGGTGGATAAATCGATGTCTGACGGAAAGATGAAGATCGCTGTAAAGAACAATTCCGGGACTGTGGCTTTTGCTAATCGGGTGAGGCTTGTTAATAAGGCTACGCAAAAAAGAATACTTCCAATAATTATGTCCGATAATTATGCGACGTTGATGCCTGGTGAAGAAAAGGTTATCACTATGGAGGCAACTCCCGAACTGTTGAAAGGAGGCGTAAGTGTATTGGTGAAACAGTATGGGAAAGCAGAGAAGAACAAGCTGGATATAGCAGATTGATTGTTGTACGGTTATCTTTATGGTTTGATTAAAAGAATAAAGAAAATGGCTAATAGACTAAAAATGAGGATACTCTTGTTGTTATCTTTAGTTTATATAAATTGCGATTACTTACAGGCACAAACAACAATACCCCGGTTTGAAGAAGGGGAACGTGTGGTATTTGTAGGAAACAGCATTACTCACGGCGGACATTATCATTCATTTATCTGGTTGTATTACATGACTCGTTTCCCGGATAAACCGATTACTATCATGAATGCCGGAATTGGTGGAGAGAGTGCGTGGGATATGAAGGATCGTTTGGACTATGATGTTTTCAACAGGAAACCAACTTATGTGACTCTAACTTTCGGTATGAACGATACCGGTTATGATATTTACATGAAAGATAATGCAAAAGAACTGTCAGAACAACGGATTGCAAAGTCATTGGAAAGCTATCGGGAAATAGAAGAACGCTTACTGGCTAAAAATAAAATAAAGAAAGTATTGATTGGTGGTTCTCCTTATGATGAGACTTCCAAGTTTAATAATTTTATATTGCGTAATAAGAATAACGCCATTTTAAAAATAATAGATGCCCAACGTACATCGGCTAAAAAGAATGGCTGGGGTTTTGTTGATTTTAACCAACCGATGCGTGAGATAAGCAGAAAAGAGCAGGAGGCAGATTCTACATTTACATTCTGCAGGATAGATAGAATTCATCCGGATAATGACGGACAGATGGTTATGGTCTATTTGTTTCTGAAAGCACAGGGACTGGCTGGGGATGAAGTGTCATCAGTATCTATTGATGCATATCATTCATCTGTAATAACCCATAAGAACTGCAAGATTTCAAAACTGAAAAAGAACGGAGCTGATCTGACTTTTGATTATCTGGCGTATGCTCTTCCTTATCCGCTGGATTCAATTTCTAGAAGTGGCTGGGGAAATAAAAGGTCACAACGCGATGCAATGCAGTTGGTTCCATTTATGGAAGAGTTTAATCAGGAACGTTTTCAGGTAACAAACTTAGAGAAAGGAATGTATCGGTTAACTATAGACAATCAGTTTATTGACAATCTCTCATCCGAAAAGTTGGCGAATGGTGTGAATTTGGCAGATTACCCAAATACTCCCCAATATCAACAAGCTGCGAAAATCATGTATCTGAATGAAGAACGGTTTGAAGTGGAGAAACGTTTTAGAGAATACTTGTGGACCGAATATTCATTCCTGAAAAAAGAAGGATTGTTGTTTGCAGACGATCAGAAGGCTATTGATAAGCTAAAAGAGTACTTACCTAAAGATGGGTTTCTCAGGATGAGCTACGACTGGTATATAAAAGCGATGAACCCCGAAATACGGGAGGTTTGGAGTAATTATATGAAGAATCTTGTTGGAACAATTTATAAAATCAATAAACCTGTCATTCATAAAGTGAGGCTGACAAGAGTTGAATAATAATAGAAGATGAATAGAATGAAACGATTGTTATGTTTAGGTTTGATTTGTTATTTCTGTTGTCTGTCGATGATAGTATATGGAAATGAGAATACTTCGCCTTTCTATTTGGCGGAATTAAAATGTGAGAATCTTATTGATCCTTTGGGGATTGATAATGTGACTCCTCACTTCAGTTGGAAGTTAAAGGGGGACGGCTGGAAAGGCGGGCAAACTTATTATGAAATACAGGTAGCTTCGGATAGTATTCTGTTGGTGCAGGATAAAGCAGATTTATGGAATACCAGAAAAATGAAATCCAAAACTTCGGTTATGGTACCTTATCGAGGGAAGACTTTAACTTCTCGTTCTTTGTGTTATTGGCGGGTACGTGTTTGGGATGCTAAAAAACAAGCTTCATCATGGAGTCCTGTTGCCCGTTTTGGAGTTGGCATCTTGGATCAGTCACAGATGAAAGGAGAATATATAGGGGCTTCTGTTGAAGGTGGTAAGATTTGTGCTCCTATTCTTCGCAAGAAAGTGAAATTGACTCAGGGAGAGACTTCTTTCCTGCATGTAAATACGTTAGGTTATCACGAAATTTATATCAATGGGAGAAAGGTTGGAGAGGACGTTCTGACCCCTGCTGTATCACATTTATCTAAACGTTCACTAATTGTTACTTATGATATTACTCCTTATTTGAGAGAAGGAGAAAATGATTTGCTTATCTGGCTGGGACAAGGTTGGTATAAAACGACGACTTTCGGAGCAGCTTATGAAGGTCCGCTGGTAAAAGCAGAATTGGATGTGTTGAGAAATGGTAAATGGGAAGTCGTTACGAAGACAGACGGATTATGGTACGGATGTGAAAGTGGCTATTCGGATACAGGTACTTGGCGTGCTTTGCAGTTTGGAGGTGAGAGGGTGGATGGAAGGATTCTTCCGCGAGATCTTTCAACACAGGCTTTAGACAAAATGAAATGGACTCCTGTTGTGAAAGTGAATGTTCCCGATCATATCGCTTCCCCTCAAATGTGTGAGATAAACAAGATACATCAGATTTTGCAGGCTGTTTCTGTAAAGAAGCTGGGTGAAAGTCTCTGGCTGGTAGATATGGGGAAGGTTCAGACCGGATGGTTTGAGATGCAAATGCCTATATTGCCGGCAGGTCATGAAGTTATTATGGAATATAGTGATAATTTGACGAAAGACGGTGAACTTGACAAGCAAGGTGAAAGTGATATTTATATATCTGGTGGTAAGCAAGGAGAATACTTCAGAAATAAATTCAATCATCACGCTTTTCGATATGTGCGCATTTCCAATCTTCCTCAAAAACCGGAAACAGGTGCTATGAAATCTCTGCAGATTTATGGAGATTATAAACAGACCGCAACTTTTGAATGTTCGGATGCCGACTTGAATGCTATTCACCAAATGATTCAGTATACGATGAAATGTCTGACTTTTAGTGGATATATGGTAGACTGTCCGCATTTGGAACGTGCAGGATATGGTGGTGATGGAAACTCCTCAACGATGTCTTTGCAAACGATGTACGATGTAGCTCCAACATTTGAAAACTGGGTGCAAACATGGGGAGACTCCATGCGTGAAGGAGGAAGTTTGCCGCATGTTGGTCCTAATCCGGGTGCCGGTGGCGGCGGTCCGTATTGGTGCGGATTCTTTGTACAGGCTCCCTGGAGAACGTATGTCAACTATAATGATCCCCGCTTGATTGAGAAATATTATTCTCAAATGAAAGAGTGGTTTAAGTATGTTGATAAATATACAGTAGATGGTTTGCTGAAACGTTGGCCCGATACCAAATACCGTGACTGGTATTTGGGTGATTGGCTGGCACCTATGGGAGTAGATGCAGGTAATCAGGCTTCAGTGGATTTGGTAAGTAACTGTTTTATCAGCGAATGCTTGAGCACTATGTATAAGACAGCCATAACATTAGGAAAAAGAGAAGAGGCGGAAGAGTTTGCTATGCGTAGAGAAAAACTCAACAAGTTGATTCATCAGACGTTCTACCGTGAGGATGAAGGGATCTATTCTACCGGTTCACAGTTGGATATGTGCTATCCTATGTTGGTAGGTGTTGTACCTGATTCTTTGTACAATAAAGTGAAAGAGAATGTCGTTGCCATGACCGAAGAAAAATATAAAGGACATATTGCTGTTGGTTTGGTTGGAGTGCCTATTTTGACAGAATGGGCTGTTCGGAATAAACAAGTGGATTTCTTCTATCAAATGATGAAGAAACGTGATTATCCCGGTTATCTGTATATGATTGACCATGGTGCGACAGCGACTTGGGAATATTGGAGCGGAGAACGAAGTCGTGTGCACAATTGTTACAATGGAATTGGTACTTGGTTTTATCAGGCTGTAGGAGGAATACGTCTTGACGAGGCTAAACCTGGATATCGTCACTTCTATGTCGATCCTCAAATTCCAAACGGTGTGACCTGGGCAAAAGTAACGAAAGAATCACCTTATGGCACAATTGCTGTTAATTGGAAGTTGAAAGATGATAATCAGTTGAATCTTCAATTGACAGTTCCTGCCGGAACAACGGCTACAGTTTGCATCCCTAATAATGCTGTCTCATGTAAAAAGAATAAGAAGAAAGTGAGCGTTAAGGAGCAGACTGTTGATGTAGAAGCAGGGCATTATGATTTTCTATTTAATTTGAAATAGATACCCTACTAGAGTGTATTTATGATTTTCATTTCTCATATTCTCATTCATTAATCATAAATAGCAGAAAACTAATAGAATAGACTATGAGAAATGATTTCTAAGACGGCATTTCTCATAGTTTTTCCGTCAAATACCCCGTATTTTACCTTGTTTCTCATACTTGTTGGATTCATTTCTCATAGTGTTTTTCCAATCAACCTATACAAGAATAAAGAAGCAACTAGTCAACGATTATCAGGGAAGTACATATTCTTCTTGTCCCATATATTGTGGGAAGGTATTCCCTATTAACAGGGAAAAGATTCTCTTATTTTGTGGGAATAAATTCTCATAATATTAGGGAACATTTTCCCATAATATATGGGACAATCGGAACTACAGTTTATCTTCAACCAGAAAAAAGGAGAAGATAGTATTTAACTATGAGAAATACTCTGAAATACTATGAGAATAAGGTGAATTTTAAGCTAAAATAGAAGGTGTATTATGAGAAATGCCGTCTTAGAAAGTATTTCTCATAAGCTATTTATTTGATTATTTGTTGTTTATCAGTCACCTATGAGAATATGAGAAATGAAATTTAAAAATCTTCTCTAGAGGCTGCTGAATTTTTTATTGATACATTTAAAAACGCACCGTAATAAACTAAATTATCATTTAATTTAAGTCTGTGCAGAAACAAAATTAACTTTAGGAAAATTGTCCAGTGAATGGACTTGAAGTTAATCGCCTTGATTATTATTTTTATATGATTCTTTTTAAATTTCTCTTTAGTGGTTTCTTAAATTTCAAACGTTCATAGTATAAAGTTCAATAGATATAGGTAAAAAGTTAGGATTGGTGTTTGAAATTCCACAATATTCCTCCGGTCTGTTTATTCTTCTTTTATGAGTGACCGGAGGAGTTGCTGGAAATCCTGTTTGACCAGAATGAAAATATGATATCATGAGGACTGTTTTCCAAGCTTTTGATAATGAAATTGCCAGACTAAAATCCGTTGGCGGAACTAATAACTAAAATAATATTTAAATGAGAAAAAGAATATCGTTATTGCAAATGGCTGTTTTCTTCTTTACGGCTCAGGTAGCTTGGGCAGGTAATATAAAAACAGAAAAAGTAACACTGGTAGGAAATGGAATTGTAGAATTTATCCCCGTAGGGTATGATGTTTCCCGTACGCCTTCATTAATTCTCTCCCATGAACCGGAAAAGAAAGGTGAAGTACCGGAAAACTGGAAATTAGTTCCTCAATTTACGATGACTGATGGCAAGGCAAATGCCTCATTGGATGTTCCAGCCGGAACAAGTCTGTATGGAGGTGGTGAAGTGACCGGTCCGTTGCTGCGTAATGGGCAAAAGATTAAAATGTGGAATACGGATAATGGTATGTATCGGGTTGATGGTGGCTCACGTCTGTATCAAACGCATCCGTGGGTATTGGGTGTTCGTCCGGACGGGACAGCGTTTGGCGTATTGTTTGATAGTTTTTGGAAGGCTGAATTGATTACTAATTCAGATAAAATTGAATTTAATACTGAAGGAGCACCTTTTCGTACTTATATCATAGATCGTGAATCTCCGCAAGCTGTATTAAAAGGACTTGCCGAATTGACCGGTACTATAAGTATGCCTCCCAGATGGGCAATCGGTTATCATCAGTCTCGTTTTTCTTACGTGCCGGAAGCTAGAGTGAAAGAAGTTGCCAATACTTTTCGTGAAAAGAAGATACCGTGCGATGTAATATGGTTTGATATCAACTATATGGATGAATTCCGTGTATTCACGATTAATAACAGGGATTTTCCCGATCCGAAGCGCATGAATAAGTATCTGCATGATAATGGATTCCATTCCGTGTATATGATAGATCCAGGCGTAAAAGTGGATGATAACTATTTTGTGTATAAAACCGGAAAAGAGCAAAATGCTTTTGTTTGTGATATCTATCGTAATGAGTTTCACGGGAAAGTATGGCCGGGTGCTTGCGCATTTCCTGACTTTACCCGTCCGGAGACGCGCACTTGGTGGTCCGGACTTTATAAAGACTTTATGGCTAATGGAATAGATGGCATTTGGAATGATATGAATGAACCGTCTGTATTTGATGGTCCTGGGGGAACGATGCCGGAGAACAATATTCATTTAGGAGGAGGCAATTTACCTATTGGTAGCCATTTAATGTATCATAACGCTTATGGTCGTCTGATGGTCGAAGCTTCTTATAATGGCATGATGGCTGCTAATCCAAGCAAACGTCCATTTCTTCTTTCCCGCTCCAATATTATTGGCGGACAGCGTTATGCAGCCATGTGGACGGGCGATAACGAAGCTACTTATGAACACATGAAACTTTCTGTACCGATGTCTATTACATTGGGGTTGTCCGGTCAGCCTTTCAATGGTCCGGATATAGGTGGATTTGCTGGGAATACGACTCCCGATTTGTGGGGAAACTGGTTAGGCTTCGGTGCATTTTTCCCTTTTTCCAGAGGACATGCTTCCTGTGATACAAATAACAAGGAACCGTGGGCATTTACTAAAGATATAGAAAAGGAATCACGCATGGCATTAGAACGTCGTTACCGTTTGCTGCCTTATCTCTACACTGCTTTTCATGTGGCTCATAAAGATGGACAGCCTGTGATGGCTCCGGTTTTCTTTGCCGATCCGAAAGATGAAAGTTTGCGTGCTGAAGAGCAAGCTTTCATGTTGGGGACAGACCTGTTGATAATTCCTGCATTTGCAAAGAATCCTTCTCTACCCAAAGGAATTTGGGAAAATTTATCTTTGGTTAAAGGAGATACAAAAGGTAAATATCAGGCTAAATTAAAAGTGAGAGGTGGTTCTATTATTCCAGTAGGCAAAATAATTCAGAATGTGAATGAAAATTCATTCGACCCATTGACTTTAGTTGTTTGCCCGGATGAGGATGGCAAAGCGGAAGGCTCTTTGTATTGGGACAAAGGAGATGGATGGGGATTTCAGAAAGGAGATTATAAACAGCTAACTTTTAAAGCAGAGTTAGTAGACGGGCATCATCTTATTGTAAAAGTGACAGAAGATAAAGGGGAAGACCAAATTGATTTTGGAATGATAAAGGTAGAAGTATTGCATGCTGGCCATACTTATAAATCTTCTGGTGATATAGCTAAAGGCATTACAGTGAAATTGTAAGGGAGAATACAATAAATGAGGAGTTCGTTTATTTAACTATCTTCTTTTTGTACTGTTTAGAACTAAACTTCATCCTTATAATCCAAATGTGATTACTAAAAATAGCTTCCAGTCAAAAACATCAGTAAAAAAGGTTTTTGACTGAAAGCGAACCGAAAGCAAAAAAGAGAGATGAGTTCAGTCTCTTTTTTAGAGCCTCTATATTCGTTTAATAGAGCCTCTGTTTAAGTGAAATGCAGGCTTCGTTTCACTTAAACAGAGGCTCTGTTTTATTCACCTGACGCGTTCTTTGACTTGTTGTAAACGAAAACTATTCATAAATAATGTGTTAGGGATTGAAGGGAAAAGTGTACCTTTGCCCATCGTTTAACCGGAGAAGACAAGATGACCAAAATAACAGTATTGACTACAGACATCAATGTAGTGTCTATTAATAACGAAGATTATATCTGCATTACTGACATGCTAAAAGCCAAAGATGGCGATTTCTTCATATCAGACTGGCTGAGAAACAGGAATACACTGGAATACCTCGGTATATGGGAGCGGTTGTATAACCCAGGATTTAATTATGGCGAATTCGCCACAATTAGAAATCAGTCGGGGTTGAACAGTTTCAAAATCAGCGTGAAAGAATACGTGGAGAAGACCCATGCTATCGGTATTCAAGCGAAAGCCGGAAGATATGGAGGCACCTATGCACACAAGGACATCGCATTTGAATTTGGAATGTGGATTAGTGCTGAATTTAAAATCTATTTAGTCCGCGAGTTCCAGCGCCTTAAGGAGCAGGAACTCGCGCAACTGGGCTGGAGTGCCAAGCGAGAACTGTCGAAAATAAATTACCGCATCCACACCGATGCTATCAAACAAAACCTTATCCCGGCAGAAGTCACACCACAACAAGCTTCCCGCATCTACGCCAGCGAAGCCGATGTGCTGAACGTTGCCATGTTCGGCCTCACTGCCCTCGAATGGCGCGATGCGCATCCCGACCTGAAAGGAAACGTCCGCGACTATGCCACGGTGAACGAATTGATTTGTCTCTCGAACATGGAGAATCTGAATGCCGTATTCATAGGAGAAGGACTTCCTCAGCACGAAAGGCTTGTCCGGCTGAACCGGATAGCTATCCAGCAGATGCAGATACTGGAAGATGTAAACAAGAAGTACCTCAAGTAGCTGCTTTTACCAGAATGAACCGATAGATTTTTAGCACGACAACTATAATAGTTTTCGTCCCGCTCCGCACACCGACTTGTGTGTGGAGTGGGACGTTTTCGTTTACGGCAAGCCATGTACCCCTACATGTACGGATTCGGCTTCCTATCAAATAATAATGCTTGATTTACAATGTGTTATCAATGAAAAAGGGGATGCATCTATGAAGACGCATCCCCTTTTTCATTGATACTACTATGAGTATTTATCAGTTTATTAGAATGTAAGTTGTACTCCTAAGTTAAACACGCGCTGGTTCATGTATGCATCACCGGCGGAGTTGGACTTGATTTCCGGGTCTTGTTGATACTTATCAAAACTTGTCCATGTAAACATGTTGTAAGCATTGAGATAGACACGGAGGTTTGTAAGCCATGAAGGCAACACTTTTGTGGGCACTTGATAGGAGACGTCGATGGTTTTCAAGCGGATGTACCAAGCATCAATTAACCAAAAGTCGGACATATACGCTGCTGCGCTGTTTACAGTCGACGGATTGCTTGTTAAGCGCGGAAATTCGATGGCTTCACCGTTCAGGTAGCGTTCTAATGTCCAGCGTTTCTGGTGTAGAGGTTGGAATTGACTCTTGAAAGGTTCGATACCTGTGCCGTTTACCGAGAAACTGTAGTTGAACGAACCTTGGAAGAGTACGCTCACTGACAATCCTTTCCACGAACCACCGATTGTCCATCCCAACGTGGTGTTGGGTAAGTTTGGCTTACCAATAGCTCCCTTGTCGAAGTCGTTGATAACACCGTCTCCGTTCAAATCTTTGTATTTCAAGTCGCCGGCTTGGATAGGCACGTCGGTATTGGGCACAGCCGGTGCATTTGCGGCTCCTGCATGAATCAAGTCCACTTCTTCAGGTGTATAATAACCTATCCAAGTGTAACCGAATGGTTGACCGATAGGACGACCTGTTGCCGACAACCAATCGTATCTTTGTTGTGCTTCGGCATTAAATTCTACCTTATTCTTAGCATACGAGAATACGAAGTTGGTATTGAAGTTGAACTCACCGAAACGGTCTTGATAACCAATCTGTCCGTCGAAACCCATATTGCTGGTGCGTGCCACGTTGATAGGTGAAGTACCCACACCTAAGATCTGCGGTATGTCATTGCGTTTCACAAGCTGATTGTATCGTTTGTCATAGAACCAGTCGAAAGTAAATGAGAAGCGGTCGAATGCATTGAAGTCGAGACCTATATCAAACTTCTTAGCTTCTTCCCATGTCACATTGCTATTACCAAGGTCACCTTCCGTAATAGCAGTGGAAGTGACATCGCTTTGTCCGAAATTATAAGCATTATCAGTTGCTGTATATATCTGGTTGTAAAGGTAGCGGTTACCCATAGCTACGTCCGAGCCTACAATACCATACGAAGCTCTGATTTTCAATAGTTGGATGAAAGAAATGTTATCCTTGAAGAACGATTCTTCGGAGATACGCCAACCCACACCAATAGCAGGGAATATTCCGTAGCGGTGTCCTTCGGCAAAACGGTCGGTACCGTTGTATGCAACATTGAAGTCGACCAGATATTTATCTTTATATTTGTAACCTACGGTAGCGGTAAGACCCTGAAAGTTTTCGGGAATCTTTTCTCCTGTATCGTCTGGATTTTTTTCTACGGTACGGCTTTGGCGGCTATACAGTAACGTGGCACTAACGTCGTGTATTCCATTGAATATGCGTGCATAGTTGATGGAGGCCTGAACATCCAGATTTTTCACAGCCTGGTTGGTTCCGGCCGTCAGAGCATACTGTGAATAAGCATATTTACGGTTGGGGTTGATGTTATACTGATCCGTAGTAGGATCGTAGTGGTAGGTAGGGTACGCATCTTTTCCACGGTTTACTTTGCGGAAGACTTCGTCAATGGTAGAGTAAGCAATACGAGCATTGGCTGACAATCCTTTGGTGAGCCAATCCATCTTCCAGTTCACACCGTAGAGAATGTTGTTATCGTTACGGCGTGTACGCGTGTAACCTTCGTTAGCCAAACGTGCATTCAATGTAGGTCCGTAACCGTCCACATCTGAAAGATAAGCATACGATCCGTCCGGATTGAGTACCGGTGCCGAATAGGGGTGCATGGCGGTGAAATTGTAAATCTCGCCTGTAGCATTCAGACTACTCGGTTCGTTGATGTTCATGAAGCGCGAACTGAAGTCCAGACGCATAGTCAGATTATCAGTAACAGTAAAGTCCAAGTTGGTACGGTAGTCAAAACGGCGGTAAAAATAGCCGGTATTCACATCGTCATCCGCTTTAGCAAAGTTACGAACCAAACCACCTTGTGAGAAATACCCCCCGGATACGAAGTATTTCAAACGTTTGGTACCACCCGATACGTCGACATTGATGTTCGACTGCATAGCCGATTTTTTGAACACTTCGTCGTACCAGTTTACATTAGGATGTCCGTATGGGTCGGAACCGTCTTTAAACAGTTCCAAATCATGTTGTGTAAACATTTTAGTCAAACCATCGTTAGTACGTGCCTCGTTGACTAACAGGGCGGTGTTGTATGAGTCTAAGAAGTTGGGTTTACGTACAGGTATCTGACCGCCGGCTTCTGCACGCACATGGATCACTGGTTTTCCTTCTTCACCGCGACGTGTCTTGACTACCAACACACCGTTAGCACCCTTGATACCATAAATAGCAGTAGTGGATGCATCTTTCAAAATAGATATGCTTTCAATCTCATTGACATTGATTTGTGATAGCTGTTCGTAACTGTATTCCACATCATCAACCATAATAAGCGGCTTGTTGCCGTCCTCATTCAAGGAACTGACACCACGGATGAAGAAGTCGGAAGCATCTTTTCCCGGCTGACCGGAACGTTGCTGACTGAAGAAGCCGGGCAGTTTACCCGATAATGTATTCTGTAAGCTACTTGTAGGAACTCTACGCAATTCGTTGGCTTGAATACCGCTTACGGCACCGGTCAGGGTGATACGTTTCGCGCTACCGCGACCTGTGATAACTACTTCGTTCAGGTTGTTGGCTTCGGAAACCCTCAATGCGATATTCAGTGTGCGCTGATTCGTTATTGCGACTTCCTGATTTTGATAGCCCACAAACGAAAATACCAATGTTTCGCCGCGTTTCACTTCCAGCGAATATTTTCCATCTATATTGGTGATGGTACCCCTTCCGGCTCCCTTTACCAGAATACCCGCTCCGATAAGCGGTTCGTTGCTTTCCCCATCAATAATGGTACCGCTTATCGTAAACGATTGGGAGTATGCCTGTACAATGCAGAGGAGGCACAAGAATGTTATAATTACTCTTTTCATAAGATATTACCAATTAGGGTTTTGAACCATATTCTTATTTTTTATTACTTCCGAGTAAGGAATCGGATAGAAATAACGTTTATTGTCCCATTGTACATTGAGTACAGCTTGCGGAACATAGGTCGTGGAAGTCTGTGATTTAGTGATGTACATTCCTTGAATAGGCTGTGCATAGACCTGTTCGGCAAGTCGCCAACGACGAATGTCCCAATAGCGATGTTCTTCAAAAGCCAATTCAATGCGGCGTTCATTCTGAATCACTTTGCGCATTTCGGCTTGCGTCAAATTGTGTGTCAGCCCATCGGTTGTTAGTCCATATAAATTCTTTTCACCAGGTTCGATACCTGCACGTCGACGCAGGGCGATAATAGCATCATATACAGCTTGCGAGGGAGTAGGCAAATATTCGTTTTCGGCTTCGGCAAAGTTCAGAAGTATTTCGGCGTAACGGAACATCACCCAGTTGTGTTGTGTGTCTTGATATTCGTTGGCTGCTTCGAAATCACCCATAAACTTGCGCATGTAATAACTCGTGAGCGAGTACGACGAACCAAGAGGATTATTGGCTCCACCTTGCCATGTTTCCATCGTAGAGTTCACCCATGACGAACCATTGTGTATAATGGTATATTCCAAACGTGGATCACGTTGTGCGTAAGGAAGCTGTTCATTGTATTCATATTTACCTTCCTTGATGAAGTGACCGTCTTTCATAAGGAATGCATCAACTAAATTCTGCGTGGGATTGGTGCGGCCGTTTCCTTGTTTGGCACCGCTAAGTCCCAATGGGCCGTTAGCTGTTTCCACTGTCTTATCCATCGCGTTTTCACGGAAGAAGATAACCTCTTTATGTTCGTTTGAATACCAATTGGTAAATACATTCTTGAAATTATCGTCAAGTCCCATGATAGCTCCGTCACCTGTTCCGTACGTGTTAATAAAGTTGCGGGCGGCATCGGCTGCTATTTTCCAACGTTCGCGATCATAAGAGGCATATCCTATCAACTCATTACCAGATTCAATGGGCTTTTCGTTGAATAACGGACTTGCTGCATAGAGCAATACACGAATCTTCAGTGCCTGGGCAGCCTGTGTGTTTACTACGTGTGCGCTGGCGGCGGCGTCAGGTAGTGGCAGCGAACGAAGGTCATCTTTGATATCGTCAAGCTCACTTACAATATACTTAATACATTGCTCGAACGTGCTACGTGGCAATTCGATGTTTTCGTTCAATTCGTACACTTTATCACCGATAATGGGTACTCCACCGTAGCGCTTCACCAATTCAAAATAGAAGTAAGCACGCAGGAACCGGGCTTCGGCTTTCATAGACTCATTGAGCCTGCGTGTATTACCGAGTGCATCAGTGTAGGTAGTGTTGAAAGGTACTACGTCAATGCCACTCAACAGAATGTTCACGCGGCGAATCACCAAATAAGGGTCGCTCCAAATCATATCCGAGTTAATAAAATTGGAGGCACTGTAACGTCCGATGGCCAGTTTGTATACATCGGACTCGGACGAAATAACAGAGAGCGCATCGTCGGAAGCGGCATCCAGGTAGTCACCATTTACGCCGTTGTGTCCATTACGCATGTAATAGTAGATGCGGTTGAGGTATTTACGTACTACAGTTCCGTTGGAGTCAGTCCTCGAGAAGAGATAATCTTCTGTAAACATATCTACAGGCGTACTCTCATAACTGTCTGTACATGCGGCAGCACTCAATAACAGCATAAATGCTCCTACTGCCCATGTGCCATATTTATTTTGTTTCATATCCATCATTTTTATTAGAAGTTAAGATTGATTCCAGTCGTAATGGTGCGTTGTAACGGATAGCTGGTGAAGGTAACTTCAGGGTCTTGCAAGCGGGTACGTGACCATGTGAGTAAATTTTGTCCCTGTACAAATATCTTCACGCGCAGTCCGCCTAAGTAATTACGGCAGAAGTTTTCGGGTAGTTTGTACGATACGGTGGCGTTCTTGAGACGAATATAGTTTCCGTTCTGTACAAAGAGTGAAGAGTTCCAGTTGTTTCCGTAGTTGTACATATTGCCTCCGGCAGTCAGTCTCGGATACGTAGCTGTTTCAGCTGTTTCGGGTGTCCAACGATTCAGCAAATTGGTGTAAGCTTGTCCGTAGCTTTGTCCGATCACTTGGAATCCTTCGAGTAACGTGCGGTCGCTATTATATAAGTCGCGGTTGTAAGCGCCTTGGATAAGTGCTGTAACTTCCAACCCTTTCCATTCAAAGCCTAAATCAATACCAAAATAGCAAGTCGGTTTGTCGCCACCAATCACAGTACGGTCGAATTCGTTGATTTCGCCGTCACCGTTCATGTCTTTGTATTTCACGTCACCGGCTTGAATATTGTTGAAGCCGTTCATTACGGGATAACCATCGGCTATATCTTTAGCTGTGAGGAATCCGGTCGCTACCAATCCGTAGATGGCACCGGTGGGTTGACCTGTCATTTTCAGATAGTCGTAAGGTACGTATTGCTCGTCCATGAACAACCGTTTGTTCTGTTCCATACTCCAGTTGGCTGATACATAATAGTTCACTTTACCAATGTGGTCTTGCCAGCTAAGTTGTGTTTCCAATCCGTAGTAACGTGTTTTTCCGATATTTTCTGCCGGATAAGCAATACCTAATAATTGGATGCTTTTACCACGTGATTGCAAAATATCGTAGTAGTAGTCATTGTAATAGTCGGCCGAGAGAGTCAATCGGTTCTTTAATAAGGTTAAATCTAAACCTACATTGACTTTTCTTCCTTTTTCCCATGTCAGGAGGGTATTTGCCAATGGGGATATTTCCGATACCGAACCTCCGTTGCTCATGGATGTCCCGTTGCTATACCAGAATCCGCCATCTTCATTGTATCTCTTTAAGTAGCTGAAGTATCCGGCATTGTCGATTCCGTTTCCTGTATGACCGTATGTGGCACGTAACTTGAGTTGGTCTATCTTTGATGCTTCCATAAACTTCTCTTTGCTGATATCCCAACCCAGACCTACTGCCCAGAATGTTCCCCAGCGACGTCCATTGTCATAGCGGTTGTAATAACTTTCCGTTACGGCTGCTTGTGCGAAGTATTTGTTATCGTAATTGTATTCAACTTTCTGTCCGATGTTCGACGGAATCATAGGCAGGTCGTAGTTGTTAAGTATGGTACGTGTATCGCCCCAAAGTGAAGCTTTCACACCATGCATACCGAATTGGCGTTCCCAGTCTACATACATTTTGCCATACATATATTGGTACGTCGATACTGAACGGTAACTGTTGGTTTGTGAACTCACATCTCCATACTTGTCATAAGCCTCGTTGCCTTGTTGGGTTATGCTGTATTGAAATACTTGTGCCTGTTTAGTACGAACGATAGCATTACGCACTTGCGATGAGATGTTTCCCGTTGCACCAACGGAAAGTCCTCTCACCAATTTGTCGAAGTCATATTTCAAATTAATAGTTCCTACGACATCGCGGGTATTGCTTGAGATATATCCCGAACCAGTGGTCTGTGCATAGAGGTTTTGGGTATACGAAGCGTTACCACCATACGTACCGTTGGGATTTAAGACGGGATAAGCATTGTTGGGAGTCTGCCATACGTTGCTCAAAAGGTCGCTGTATCCTGTCCCCGAAATACCACCAGGTTGGTTCCCTTCTTCTATACGTCCCATCAAGGACATACTTACCTTAAATTCATCTGTCACGTTGATGTTTACCTTCGATGTGATGAGATACCGGTTGTACTTGAAATTGGTATTGTAGCTGTTAGCATCGCTCGTCTTGAACAATCCATTTTCGCTGTAATATCCCAAGCTGACAAAGTATTGGGCTACCCGTCCGCCGCCTGTTACATTCAGGTTATAGGCTTGCGACGTAGTAGAATTGTTCATAATAGCATCTTTCCAATTTACGTCGGGATGCAGATAAGGGGAAGTTCCATTGCGATAGGCTTCAAAATCATCATACGTATAGAGCGGTGACTTGCCATCATTAAGCAATGCTTCGTTGAGCAAATAAGCATATTGATAAGCCGAAAGTGGATTTGGACCGGATTTCAATGCACTGGATATACCAAACTTTCCGGTGAGTGAGAGATGGAAACCACCTTTTGCATCAGGATTTTTGGTAGTGATAATCAATGCACCACGTGAACTGCGCATTCCTAAAAACATATTGGAAAGAGCATCCTTTTGAATGGTAACCGATTCAATGGCTTCGGGATCTATGGAATACAGGTCACGTTCCACACCGTCGACAATGGCTATAGGTGACTGTCCGCGTGCTGAAATGAGAAATTCCGAATTATCTCCGTAGATACCTCCACCTACATTAGGAATAGCTCCTACTATATCGGATTTGGTATTGGCCTCAGTCCGTAACAGTTGCATGCCACGGAAAGGCGATACATTAAGACCTTTCAATCGTCCTTGCAATCCGGTAAGGATGGTAGCCGACTGATATTTTACCAAGTCGTTGGTATAAACCGTCGAAGATGCTCCTAGGGTATTACTTTTAGTGTGCGCCACACTGTCTGCCGGTGCATCTTGTGCCTTTAGTGCGACGGCAGCTACACATAGTAGTCCCGTCGTTATTATTTTATACATATTCTGTTTCATTATCAGTAGAATATAAGGTTATCACTCGCAATAGAACGTATATATGAATGGTTCCTTCTGCGGAGGAAGAGGTATATTTAACATTACGAAGTCATCATCAGACTGTGTAACGGAGATAGATCCATCGGCATTAGTGAAGGCATATTCAATACTTACAAGCTCTGTTCCTTCAGGTACATTGAAGAACCCTTCCGGCCAGAATGTGATATTGTATGTTTTGGTATACTGATTCTCTCGTTTCATCAGGGTCTTGTCACTCTTCTCATTTACGGTATAACGGTGTCCGTCGCTAGCTACCGCCGTTCCTTCAAAATAGATCTTATCGGCCTTGACAAGTGCATTTTCGTCGTCCATGCCTCCAATGAAGCTAAAGGTTACAAAGTCGTTTTGCAATGCTGTTAATGGAGTGGTTTTGTTGAAGTGTTCGCTACAGAAGTCAGTGACAAGTCCTTCACCTTCTACTACCTCAAAACATCCGGCTTCCTCACATTTCTTTGCATCTGCACTTGTACTGAAGTTATCGTCAGTACTGTTAATAAAGAATGATGGTTTGAAACGCAGATTTTTGTTTCCTACCGGTACACGGACATAGATTGTAAAATGAATTTCATCTGCGACACCGTTATAGGGTCTTGTCCAATAGGCTGCCCATTCCATATCTTCCAGAATATTGGTACCGACACCGTATTCCTGCATGAGAGCAGCCGACCATGACAATCCTGGTTTGTTGCTAGGTTGTTCGGTCGATGGGATAAGCGTCATGTTTTGCTCACCTATATTCGGATCAAATGTATCTTCTGTGTACGAAACTCTGGCATTTTGTGCCAGATTCCAACTCTTAGGAGCCAAAAAACCGAAAACAAGTCGTTTGTCATTGCGTGGGTCTCCTTGAACCTTAATGTGTCCATGCATTTTGAAAGTAGCAGTCGTTCCGGCCTTTGCATAGTTTACGGCTTTTCCATCTATCATTTGGGTTATATCGACAGAATCGATAAAGAGGCAACTCATAACGATGAAAGTCATAAGTATAGTTGATAACGCTACGATGTGCCGTTTGCGTTGAAGCAAGCTGATTAATTTCTTTTTCATAAAGCGTTATGATTTTTAGTTTTCTGATATTTTCTTGAATACATAGGTGTAAGTATTCGAACCACACCCGGGGCTATGAGTAATCACGATGTTACGTTCGCCATTGGTAATGGGGAATAGGATATCGGTACTGGCCTGCTCCGTGGCTCCATCCTCTGTGAAATAGAGGCGAAAAGGATAATAGATATCGTCAACTTTCCACGTGCCATTGTGGCGTACCACAAAAGGCAGATAGTTTTCAATTGTGTACTTACCATCTTTCTTCAGGTCAATTTGGAACTGGCTGAAGTCCATGGTTTCGGTAATATCATTACTGTTGCGGCTCACTGTGGTGAGTTGCCACGTGCCTGATATGTCTTTGACCTGCTCCGTGTTTTTGTCAGGATCAGCAGGAGCAGAGAACGTATCACACGATGTCACAAGCAGAGTAGTCAGCAAGGCTATTGCCGCCAAATGTATGCTATGTTTCATATTTAGGGTATTTTATTAATTATAGTAGGGATTCTGTAGCAAATCTTTCGACTTCACCGTTTCATTGTAAGGAATTGGGAAGAAGTACATAGCCGGACGCCATACATGCGTGCGTACATCAAATTCTTTCCAAGTCTTTGTTCCGTCAGTGGCGCGAGTGATTTCAATGCCATGCATGGTTTTGCTTTCGGTTTGCGGAGCAATCATCCAGCGGCGTACATCAAAGAAGCGATGTCCTTCAAAAGCAAATTCAAGGCGGCGTTCTTCCTGAATGGCTTGGCGCATCTGTTTTTGTGTCATATTCTTTTTAAGTCCATACATACCATCTGCACCGGGCTCGATGCCGGCACGCTTGCGAATGAGTTTTAATATGGGATAGCAACCAAGTTGTTGTCCGCCTAGTGTTTCTTCGAAATCGGGCCCATGATATTCATTGGCTGCTTCAGCATACATCAGTAAAATGTCGGCGTAACGTATCAGTGGATCGTTGTGACGGCTTGGGTTCCATGTACTACCTTTACATAAGCGATCACATCCCTTGCGTACATAGAAACCAGTGGCAGTGCCTTGGTATACGGCATCGCTTGTTTGCCCTACGCCAATCCATGTGTTAACAACTGTGGTAGCACTGTAAGTATCGTCAGCAGGGACCAAAGCACCATCATAAATCACGGTGTTGTTGAAACGTGGATCACGATTTTGAGCGGGATTCAGAGGATCGAATGTGTATTGGCTGTTGTTAATGGGTTTACCGTCAATCATAGGGAAGGCATCTGCCAATTCTTTGTATATGTACCCGCCGTGGCGTGTTCCGGAGTGACTTCCACTAGGTGGATAGTAAGCAGCTTCATGTCCGGACTCACGTTGATACTTACGGTCGAGGATATTGCCGGCAAAGGCTCCGTTATTGTTTTTACCATCATCATCGGTCAAATTGGCATTTCGTGTATCACCGGCTTGGAATACGACGTAGAATCCGAAACCTGGTTCGGCTTTGCCGTTCAAATCTTTACTTCTAATAAAGAGATTATAGGTTCCTAGGTTGATTACTGCGCGGGCAGCATCCATTGCCGTTTTCCAACGTTCTTTATCATAAGAGGGATAGCCTACTAATTCTTTGGTATCAGTAGGAGCGAAATCACTTCCATTAAATAATGGGCTAGCTGCATAGAGGCAGACACGGGCTTTAAGACCCAATGCCGCTGCCGATGAGGCGCGACCGTTTTCTTGACCTGTTCGTCGCACGGGAAGTACATTGAGTTGGACGATAGAGTCACATTGATGGGACACATACTCTACACATTCCGCCCATGTGTTGCGCGAGGTTTTCATTGTCGAAGTAGCATCATACACGTTATTACCGATAATAGGTACACCACCGTAGTGTTTCATCAGAATGAAGTAGTACCAGGCACGCAAGAAAAGTGCTTCGGATATGTATTGAGCTTTCCGGCTCTGTACCATCGGTGATCGGTCGATGTTGGCAAGGAATACGTTACACCGGCGAATGTTAGTGTAGCATTTCGACCATGCATCATCACTTACCGTAACCGGATTAACCGTACCGGTAGCAAACATCATGTTTGTCCAGATGGTTGACGAAGGATAAAATTCAGCTTCGTCACAAGCGCTTTGCAGCCCACCACCATTAGCCAAAAGGTATGTCCATCGGTTGTAGTTGATATCAAACCCGATGTCGGTATAAATTCCGGTCAGGAAGTTGGCGGTATACGTACTATCTGCAAAAACGGTCTCACGATTTAAATCCGAAGTTTGGGTTTGATCGAGGAAACTGTCATTACAGGACGCAACTGTTCCTAAAAATAGGAGTAGCGTTAATGATTTCATGTACAATTTCATAGTAAAACTTATAAAATTAAAATTAAACAATTTAAAGCCAATAAGCCGAGACTAATTCACGACTTGAATTTGTATTAAGACGATTGACAAGATATACACCACTAAACACAATACTTTTTTTTCACGTATTATTATTCAGTGAAAAGGTCATTGTATTATTCGAGCAATGATAGTAAATCAAATACATCTAAAGAAAGAATTATCCGAATTAGTGGTTTTTCATTCCTGAATCGTCTTTATCCTAAACTCTAATAGTATAACATTATGAGACGCATCTTTTTGTCAACCTTTATAGCTTGTATTATCGGCTTTACAGGTGCAGAAACAAATTAAATAATCTTAAATATCTTATTAAACATGAAACCAATTCATCTTATCCTAAGTATCGCACTCCTCGCCGGAGGAGCATGTGGTGACCAGCAAGAACCTTATTACGGCAATTCAGAAGTGAAGATGCCTCAAATTGATTCCGAATGGAATCTCGAACTAATGCCAAATCGATCAGGACAATATTGGAAAGTGTTCGTCTACAAAGACTTGAAATACAATGCCCTTTTCACTCGGTCGTTGGGCTGGAATGGAGGAGACGGTGTGTTCACCACTGGTTTGCCTGACGGGAATATATTTTGGTCGTTCAATGATAGCTTCTATGGCGTAATCAATGAAAATCGTTCACGAGGTAATTGTAGTTTCCCGCGTAACAGTATTATGGTGCAAACACCTGGTGAGAAGGATGAAAATCTTGTTTGGTTAGCTGATTACGTACAAACCAACGATCCTAATGCGGATAGATACTATCAGGTACGTACTCACATTCGTCATCCGAAAGCTACACTATCGGATGAAAAAATACAAGCTGGAGAAATCGATCAGGATTATCTTTATTGGGCAGGAGATGCTACGATATATAACAATCAGATGCAAATGTTGTGGGGAGCCGTTGATAATACCGATCCGAACAACTTGATGCGCCGCTTTGGTACTTGCTTGGCTACTTATAGCTTGGAAGGAAAACCGGGTGATGCTACTTATATGAAACTTATCAGTCGTAATGATAATTTTAACGACCACACTTTAGGTTATGGCGACACTATGTGGGAAGACGAGGACGGACATATCTATCTTTACACAACTTCCAATTATAAGGTGGCTGTAGCACGTACCGCTACACGTGACCTTGGCAGCCAGTGGGAATATTATGTGGCCGACCCGCAAGGACATTTCTCGTGGACAACGCAGTACCCCTCAACCCAAGATGCTGAAAATTCTACAATTATCCCTTTGGAAAGTGCATGTTCTATGCCTTGGGTATTTAAAAAAGGTGATACCTACTACATGATCGGACAATCCATGTGGTTCGGGAGAGACGTGCTGATGTTCCGTAGTAAGCACCCTTATGGGCCGTTTGTCGACCAAAAGACTCTCTTTACATTACCCGAATTTCTTGATAAGATTGGCGAACAACGTTATCAACATGTTTATATGGTAAATATTCATCCGGCTTTATCACGTACCGGTGAATTGGTGATCTCTACCAATACAGACTGTTCCAACTTTTGGGATAATTTCAATGCACCGGGTAGTGCTGACTTCTATCGTCCTTATTTCTACCGTGTATTTAATTGGGAATCGTTGTACGATAACGACGATCCACTTGAGTAAAAGGATTTACTATCTCTGGTGTTGACCATAAGTTTCACTGGGCTGATGCTGTGATTGATGGTAATTCCATCATCGTCTCATCTCCTGAAGTTGCTTTCCCGATAGCAGTGCGTTATGCTTGGGCAGATAATCCAATTTGTAATTTATACAATGGAGTTAACCTTCCGGCATCCCCTTTCCGTACGGATGACTGGCAGGGTATTACTTATGGTAATAAATAGATATAGTTGTTTCGATTTGCCAAGTGAAATAGATGTAACACATAAAAAAAGAACCATGAACAAACTCATTTATTTAGTGATCTTCTCTTTTTTCTCAACAGGTATATATGCCCAAATGAAAGACCTTGTGCAATATGTCAATACACTGCAAGGTACCGACTCTCATTTCGGATTAAGTTATGGAAATACATACCCTACTACCGGTATGCCTTATGCCATGCATACGTGGTCTGCCCAAACAGGGAAAAATGGAGAAGGCTGGAAATATCAATATGCGGTAGATAATATCAGAGGATTCTGCCAGTCTCACCAATGCAGTCCGTGGATGAGTGATTATGCAGTGTATTCTTTTATGCCGATGGTGGGGAAATTAGTTGTAAATCAGGAGATGCGGGCAACGAAGTTCAGCCATGATAATGAAATAGCCAAGCCGCATTATTATAAAGTGATGCTGGATAATGGAATTACAACCGAGATGGCTCCAACTACTCGTGGTGTACATTTACGCTTTTCTTATCCCTCTACCGAAGACGCCTATCTGGTAATTGACGGATATACGGATATGAGTGAAATCAAGATTGATCCGGCTAAGAGACAAATCTCCGGTTGGGTGAATAACCAACGTTTTGTAAATAACTCTAAGACATTCCGTAGTTACTTTGTAGTGCAGTTCGACAAAGCATTTGAGGATTACGGTATGTGGGAAAATCAGAAAGATGAGATTTATCCTAAAAAGTTGGAAGGAGAAGGCAAAGGCTATGGTGCTTATATCAAATTTAAGAAAGGATCGAAAGTACAGGCAAAGGCTGCCTCTTCCTATATCAGCGCAGAGCAGGCTGTGATTACACTGAACGACGAACTGGGTAAAGATAAGAATTTGGAAGCCACCAAAATACGTGGACATAAAACGTGGAATGAATTATTGAACAGAATCCAGGTAGAAGGTGGAACAGACGAACAAATGAAAACTTTCTACTCCTGCCTGTTCCGTGCCAATCTCTTCTCACGCAAATTCTATGAACGTAAAGCAAATGGAGAACCTTATTATTATAGTCCTTATGACGGTAAAGTATATGACGGATATATGTATACAGATAATGGTTTCTGGGACACTTTCCGTTCTCAATTTCCATTAACTAATATTCTTCATCCTACTATGCAGGGACGTTACATGAATGCCTTGCTTGCCGCACAAGAACAATGCGGATGGTTACCTTCCTGGTCAGCTCCCGGAGAAACAGGAGGAATGTTGGGTAATCACTCCATTTCATTATTGGCAGATGCGTGGGCAAAAGGGATTCGGACTTTTGATCCGGAGAAAGCCTTAAAAGCATACGCGCACGAAGCCATGAATAAAGGTCCTTGGGGAGGTGCCAACGGACGTGGTTTCTGGAAAGAATATTTTGAACTGGGATATGTTCCTTATCCGGAATCAATGGGATCGAGTGCACAGACAATGGAATATGCATACGATGATTTCTGTGGCTACCAACTGGCTAAAATGACCGGAAACAAACATTATCAGGAAGTCTTTGCCCGTCAGATGTATAATTATAAAAACGTATTCGATCCGTCTATCGGTTTTATGCGTGGAAAAGGCGTCGATGGTAAATGGCAGGAACCGTTTGACCCGTTGGAGTGGGGTGGACCTTTCTGCGAAGGTAATGCCTGGCATTATACCTGGTCCGTATTCCATGATGTAGAAGGATTAATAAACTTGTTCGGAAGCGACCAAAGATTTACGACCAAAATGGATTCGGTATTCGCCCTTCCCAGCACTATTAAACCGGGAACTTACGGAGGAGTGATCCATGAAATGAAAGAAATGGAATTGGCAGGTATGGGACAATATGCACACGGCAATCAGCCGATTCAGCACATGCCTTATTTGTATAGCTATGCCGGCCAGCCATGGAAAACACAGTATTGGGTACGCCAGATCGTTGAAAGATTGTATAATTCCACAGAAAGAGGATATCCGGGAGACGAAGACCAAGGTGGTATGTCATCATGGTATATCTTGAGCTCATTAGGCATTTATGCCGTTTGTCCGGGTACGGATGAGTATGTAATTGGTAGCCCGTTATTTAAGAAAGCTACTATAACGATGGAAAACGGCAATAAATTCGTGATTGAAGCGAACAATAATAGTAAAGAGAATCTCTATATCCAGTCTGCTACCTTAAATGGACGTGTGTTGGATAAGAATTTTATCAGATACGACGATATAGCAGACGGAGGAATTATCCGTTTTGAAATGGGAAGTCAACCAAATAAAGAACGATGTACGTCGAAGTATGCTGCTCCTTTCTCATTGTCGAAAGAATAAGAAACTAAAAAGATATAAGAAGAATACAGTATGAAAAATAAAATTTTAACAGGTTTGTTATTGGTTTTGATTGGAGGGTGGGGGAGTCTCTCGGCGCAGAACGTCGGGAGTAATTATGCCCGTCAGGTAAATACCCTGATAGGAACGAAGGGCGTGGGTTTGACTTCGGGATATCTTTATCCCGGAGCCACCTATCCTTATGGAATGGTGCAGTT
>CAUHML010000042.1 GCA_959606905.1 uncultured Bacteroides sp.
TTGGTTTTAATACGCCTAGTTATTTCACAAAATCATTCAAGAAACTGTTTGGGGTGTTGCCTACACAATATAAATAAGCTTGTAAGAGGCTCTGTCATCGTATCTTGCAACATTTGTTTCACATCTTGAAACGTGGGAGCGGTTTGTATCAAGGTGGATTTTCTACATTTGCTGTTGATAAATCAAATGAATAATACCATGAACAGACAGAATTTACTTATTTTATTATGTATGCTTTTGCTTTTTCCCGTATCCGGACAGAGCAATAACCGTGAGAAATATAATTTCAACCCTGGATGGTTGCTTTATATCGGAGATACGCCGGGGGCGGAAAGAACGGATTTTTCCGATGAAAACTGGAAAAAAATTACTTTGCCCCGGGCTTTTAATGAAGATGAGGCATTTAAAGTACATATATGGGGAATGACGGATACTATAGCCTGGTATAGAAAACATTTCAGGCTCCCTAAGACTGCAAAAGGGAAGAAGGTCTTTATTGAGTTTGAGGGAGTACGGCAGGCGGCGGATTTCTATTTGAACGGCAAGCATATAGGATTGCATGAAAATGGGGTGATGGCGGTAGGCTTTGATCTGACTCCGTTTCTGAATTTTGGTGGAGAGAATGTGATTGCTCTCCGAACAGACAATGACTGGAGGTATAAGGAGCGTTCGACTGGAAGTTTGTTCCAGTGGAATGATAGAAATTTCAATGCCAATTATGGAGGAGTACCTAAAAATGTATGGTTGCACATTACTGATAAATTATACCAGACCTTGCCTCTATACAGTAATTTACAGACTACAGGGACTTACATCTATGCATCCGATATTAAGGTAAGGACCCGTGAGGCGGTTGTTCATGCAGAGTCACAGGTGCGGAATGAGTATGGCAAGTCCGTTCATGTGGATTATGAGGTGAGCATTTATGATTATGATGGAAAAAGGGTCAGTACATTCCGGGGACAACCGACGACAGTGCAGTCCGGAGAAACGGTTGTATTGAAAGCTTCTGCACCATTAAAAGATCTTCATTTTTGGAGTTGGGGGTACGGCTATTTATATGATGTGAAGACTACCCTGTTGGTAAATGGCCGTCCGGTGGATGAAGTTGTTACTAGGACAGGTTTCCGCAAGACTCGTTTCGGAGAAGGAAAAGTGTGGCTCAATGACCGTGTGTTGCAGTTGAAGGGATACGCGCAACGGTCCAGTAATGAATGGCCGGGAGTAGGAATGTCTGTACCGCCTTGGATGAGTGACTACTCTAACGGATTGATGATTGAGCATAACGCCAATCTTTTTCGGTGGATGCATGTCACTCCCTGGAAACAGGATGTGGAATCTTGTGACCGTGTGGGGGTGATACAGATGTTGCCTGCAGGTGATGCGGAAAAAGATGTGACCGGCAGACGTTGGGAACAACGGAAAGAGTTGATGAGGGATGTTATTATTTATATGCGTAATAATCCAAGTATTTTATTTTATGAATCGGGAAATGAATCAATCAGCCGTGAGCACATGGTTGAGATGATTGCCATACGGGACCAGTACGATCCGCATGGAGGAAGGGCGATAGGTTCCCGGGAGATGTTGGACATTCGTGAGGCTGAGTATGGTGGTGAAATGCTTTATGTGAATAAAAGTGAACATCATCCTATGATTCAGACTGAATATTGTCGTGATGAGGGGCTGCGTAAATATTGGGATGAATACAGTTATCCGTTTCATAAACAGGGAGATGGCCCTTTGCACAAAGGACAGGACGCCGGAGCATATAATCAGAATCAGGACAGGCTGACTGTGGAGTTTGTCCGACGGTGGTATGATTTGTGGCGTGAGCGTCCCGGAACAGGCCGGCGTGTCAATTCAGGAGGCGCGAAGATTGTGTTTTCCGATACGCAGACTTATGGACGTGGTGCCGAGAATTATCGCCGGAGCGGTGTGGTGGATCCGTTGAGAATCCCTAAAGATGGCTTCTTTGCACACAAGGTAATGTGGGACGGATGGGTGGATGTGGAAAACTATCATACTCATATTATTGGTCATTGGAATTATACTCCGGATGTGAGAAAACCTGTTTATGTGGTTTCATCGGGAGATGCAGTGGAACTGTTTGTAAATGGAAAATCCAAAGGTTTCGGCAGACAGGATTATCGGTTCTTGTTTACTTTTGATTCTGTGCAATGGGAGAAAGGGACGATTGAAGCCATATCTTACGATGAACAGCATAAAGAACTGAGCCGTCATTCTTTTCAAACCGTTGGAGAGCCTGAACGGTTAAAACTGACCTTGATGCATGGTCCGCAAGGTGTCTTTGCCGACGGCGCTGATATAGCGATGGTGCAGGTGGAAGTGGTGGATGACAATGGAGAACGATGCCCGTTAGCCAATCATAAGATAAAATTTGATTTACAAGGTCCAGCTGAATGGAGAGGAGGAATAGCACAGGCGGCAGATAATTATGTGTTGGCAAAAGAACTTCCTGTGGAATGTGGTATAACACGAGTGATGATCCGCTCGACAACGCAACCGGGGAATGTGGTGCTGAAGGTGGCTGCAGAAGGGTTGGCTTCAGAAGAAATAGCTTTCAGTACGCGGCCGGTAGAAGTTAAAAATGGCTTAAGTACCTTTTTCCCATCTGTTGGGTTGCCTAGCCGTTTTGATCGTGGTGAAACTCCGTCCTCGCCCTCTTATAAAGAGACCAAAGTTGATGTCAGAGTAGCTGATGTTACAGCCGGAACAAATCAAAGGGATGCAGGGAAAAGTTTTGATGACAACGAATTGAGCGAGTGGAAAAATGATGGCAGGTTGAACACCGCCTGGATTACATATAAATTGGAAAGGCGTGCGGAAATAGATGATATCTGTATCAAACTGACCGGATGGAGGCAGCGTTCTTATCCGCTTGAAGTATATGCCGGAGAACACTTGATTTGGAGCGGGAACACGGAGAAAAGTTTGGGATATGTCCATTTGATGATTGACCGTCCGGTACGTTCTGATGAGATAACCATCCGTTTGAAGGGGGCTACTCAGGATTCCGATGCATTCGGCCAAATCATAGAAGTTGTGGAACCCAAGGCCGGAGAGCTTGATCTTTTCAAAGCTGAAGGAGGCAAGAAGGTACACAATGAACTCCGGATAGTTGAGGTGGAATTTTTAGAAACTTTGAATCAGTAATTTCAGAAATTAAGAAAATACGTCTATATTTACATCAATTATAAAATATCTTTTTATGAAAAATATATTCATAGGGTTGATAGCTGTTTGGGGGCTTTTTCTCGTTTCATGTGAAACAAGGGAGCCCATGGTTGAAGTAATAGAAAGAGGGCTGGAGGTTTCCAAACGGCAAGCTGTCTTTTTAGCGAAGGAAGTGGAAAATCAGGAAGGAAGGCTTCCACGGACTTATGAGGGTGGTGAGTTGAAAACATCTGATTACCGGGCATGGATTTCCGGCTTTTTCCCGGGAGTGTTATGGTATTTGTATGAGAATACGCCTACGGATGAACTGAAAAGATATGCGGAACTATATACAGAACGGGTGGAGTCTGCCAAGGATATGACCACCACCCATGATTTAGGATTTATGTTATATTGTAGCTTCGGAAACGGATATCGGTTGGCAAAGAATCCTCATTATTTAGAGGTGATGACTGTAGGAGCGGAATCCTTGGCAACTCGTTATGATGAGCGGGTAAAAGCTATCAAATCGTGGAATTCAAATGAAAAATGGCAGTTTCCCGTCATTATTGATAATATGATGAATCTGGAATTTTTGTTTTTTCTTGCTAAGACAACGGGGGAAAAACGTTTGATGAATATGGCTGACAGTCATGCACAGACTACTCTTCGACATCATTTTAGAGATGATTATAGTTGTTATCATGTAGTTTCTTATGATACGCTTTCCGGACAACCACATTTTAAAGGTACTCATCAGGGGTACGCCGACAATTCGGCATGGGCCAGAGGACAGGCATGGGCACTGTATGGCTATACCATGATGTACAGGGAGACCGGAAAGACCGAATATTTGGAACAGGCGCGGAAAGTAGCTTCTTATATTAAGAATCATCCCAATTTGCCGGACGATAAAATACCTTATTGGGATTTTGACGCACCGGATATTCCTGCTGCTCCCCGGGATGCATCCGCCGCTGCTGTTATGGCATCGGGACTTATTGAACTGAGTCAGCTGGATAAAAGTAAGGAAGGAGCGGATTGGCTGGAGCTGGCAGAAATGCAGATTCGTTCTTTGTCCTCTCCGGAGTACCTTGCCGAACCGGAAACCAACGGAGGTTTTATCTTGAAGCATAGTGTGGGAAATTATAATAAAAATTCGGAAGTAGATGTTCCCCTGTCTTATGCGGATTATTATTATGTTGAGGCTTTGTTACGCTTAAAAAAATTACAGAATGAGAACTAGGAATTGTTTGTTAATCGCTTTTTGTTTTATTATCTTGTGTGGAAAACTGTATGCCCAGCCCACAGGTAGTGAGGACCGTATGTACTGGGTGCAGACTTTAACAAGGATTGCTGATCCTGTGTTGGTCAATCTCAGTCAGGGCACGTTGAAAAAGAATATGCCGTTTGAGTCACTGTCTGATGAACCTTTACGTAGAAGTGTTTCCTATCTGGAAGCGGTAGGAAGAACCGTTTGCGGTATTGCTCCTTGGCTGGAACTGGGACCTGATGATACTCAGGAAGGAAAGTTAAGAGAAAGGTATATTCAACTGGTGGTTAAAGGACTGAAACAGACTGTCGATCCGCAATCAGCTGATTATTTGATGTTTGATAACCGTCATTCCCAGCCCTTGGTAGATGCGGCTTTTCTTGTACAAGGTTTGTTGAGAGCTCCCAGACAACTTTGGGGAAATCTGGATGTGGATATTCAAAAAAAACTGGTGTATGAGTTGAAAAGAACGCGTGGCATAAAGCCTAATGAGAGTAATTGGTTGCTTTTCGCTTCGATGGTAGAAGCGGCCTTGTTGGAATTTACGGGGGAATATGATAGTCAGAGATTATATTATGGTGTAAACCGTTTCATTGATGAATGGTATAAAGGAGATGCCTGGTATGGAGATGGGGCAGAATTGCATCTGGATTACTATAACAGTCTGGTCATCCATCCGATGTTGACGGATGTATTGTCTGTCATGAAAAAGCATGGATTGGAACGTGCCGAGTTCTTGGAACGCCAATTGGTTCGTCAACAACGAATGGCTGCCCAGCTTGAACGGATGATCTCTCCGGAAGCCACTTATCCTGTAGTGGGCCGTTCTATCGTGTATCGTTTTGGCGTTTTTCATGCGCTTTCTCAAATTGCTTTGTTGGACAAGATTCCTCAGCCTCTTTCCAAAGGACAGATCCGTTCTGCTCTGACAGCTGTTATGCAGAGGCAGATATCTATGCCCGGTACTTTTGATGAAAACGGGTGGCTGAAAATTGGCTTTTCAGGCAGTCAGATAAATATGTCCGAACCTTATATAAATACAGGCAGTCTGTATATGTGTACAGCGGTCTTTTTGCCATTGGGACTTCCGGCAAATCATCCTTTTTGGACTGAGCCTTATAGTGAATGGACTAACCTGAAGGCATGGAAAGGTGTCGATGTAGGGGCGGATAAGGCTTTGAGAAAAGGGTAGGTGTCTATGAAAAGAAAAGTAACTTAACTTACTTGCCCAAGTAAGTCAACTTAAATGCCGAAGTAACTTAACTTACTTGGCCTATGAAGATAGCTTACTTTTCATTGGCTGGCTTGCCTGATTTTAAAGAGCATGGAGATTTTTCCATATTAAAGGAAAAATCTCCATGCTTTATGTTTGTAAGTCAATAGAATAGCTATTGTGTAATATGGAATCCCCCTCTACTTTTGCATGGAATAAATTGCGGAACTTTAATTGGCAGATCATAAACAAAACACTAAAATATTATACTTTATGAATTTACGTACTATTTTTATTTCATCGTTTCTGTCATTGAGCAGCCTGGGGGTGTTGGCTCAGGAACGGATTAATTTAAGCGGTACATGGCAATTTGCATTTGCCGCTAATCAAAAGGAGGCGGACCGTTTGGAAAGGTTTTATACGTCTGATTTTGCTAAAAGCAAATTTAAGTCAACTCCTGTTCCATCCAATTGGGCCTTGTTGGGATATGAAGAACCGGTTTATCGAGGATTCAAGGATAATCAAGCCGGTGAGGGATTTTATGTGAGGGAGTTTACAATTCCTCAGGATTGGAAAGACAAACGTATCTTGTTGCATTTCGGTGGTGTATGGTCATCGGCTGAAGTTTGGCTCAACGGGAACGAACTGGGGCGTCATGATTGCGGATATACTTCTTTTGCTTTTGATGTGACGAATAAGCTGAAAGTGGATGAGCCTAACAAACTGGCTGTCAGGGTAAGGCAGATCACCCGTGAGTATAAGTTTGATGTTTGTGATGACTGGACTTGGGGAGGTATTTATAGAGATGTAACTTTGGAGGCTATGCCGGCTAAACGATGGATTGATGATGTGGTGGTGCAGACAACTTTTGACCATTTGTTTCAAGATGCGAATCTGGACATACGGGTGATGATCAGTGATAAGCATAAAAATACATTGCCCGGAAATTATCCTAGTCCCGGCGAGCCTTATAAGCTATGTTTCACACTCACTGACAAAGAAGGCAAAGAGGTGGCACAAAGACAAATGGCTATACCTGCCCATGTTTCGACAGATCGGGAGATTTGTTTGAGCTTGCCGGTTGAGGCTCCGCACCAGTGGACTGCCGAAACTCCTTATTTGTATAGCCTGAAAGTGGAACTTTTAGAAAAAGAGGCAGTAACACATACACGTATGGAACGTGTTGGTTTCCGTCAGATTTCCACTGATGGAGGAGTCTTCAGAATTAATGGACAAGCAGTTAAACTTCGTGGGGTGAACAGGCATGATGAACATCCGGATGTAGGTCGTGCCACTACCCGTAAACAGTGGTTGGAGGACCTCACACTGATGAAGGCTGCCAATATCAATTATCTTCGTCTCTCACATTACACACCTGCCGAAGGGTTTATTGAACTATGTGATTCAATGGGAATGTATGTGGGTAATGAAGTGACGCTAGGGGGAGCCGGGGATTTGATGTATGATCCTTCATTCTCGGGGGCGGTTCTGCAACGTTCGTATGAAACGATTGTCCGGGATATAAACAAGCCGTCTATTATTTATTGGTCAATAGGTAACGAAGATCCTTTGACCTCTCTGCACATGGTTTCTGTAAAATTGGTCAAGGCACTTGATCCCACCCGTCCGGTACTGTTGCCTTGGCGTCCTGAAGAATGGCTTCCTAAAGAAGTGGATATTCTTGCTCCTCATTATTGGAACCCGCAGGAATATGACCGGCTTGCCGGACATTCCGGACGTCCTGTTATTTCGACTGAATATACACATGCTTATGGCAATGATGCGTTTGGAGGGTTGGAAGCACGTTGGAAGGCATTAACTAAACATCCTGCCGGAGCCGGAGCAGCTGTATGGATGTGGGCGGATCAAGGGGTTAAGACTCCTGTCCGAAAGAAAGAGAAAGATTTGAGTGAAGATGAATACTTAAGAATTAATACAGCCGGTTGGGATGGTATTGTGGATTCCTATCGTAATTTCACTCGTGACTATTGGGAGACGAAGGCTGTCTATGCTCCGGTTTACCCTGCTGTGGACAAAATTTCATTTGTACCCGGTCAGGATTCGGTACGTATTCCTATCCAGAATGATTTTGATTTTACGAATCTTAGTTCGGTAAAGATGGCTTGGTCTGTACGGGAAGATGAGAATGTATTATATTCGGGCACTGATTCCATGTATGGTTATCCTCATACAGTGTCGGACTTTAAATTGCCGGTAGAAAAACTAGTGACTGTTCGTCCGGGAAGAACTTATTATGTGTGGTTTATATTTACAGATGAAAAAGGAACAGAGATCACTCGCAGGGCTGTTGAACTTTGCCCTCAGACAGAACAACTGATATCTGTTCCTGTTTGTCGTGAACTTTTGGTTACTGAGGCGGATCAGGTTACCATTGAGGCTGGTGATGTTCGCTATGTGTTTAGTCCGAAGAATGGACAATTGGTGTCTGCGGAACTAAAGGGAAAGCAGTTGATAAAAGACTTGTATCCGGCTATCTGGCGTAAATTAAATCAAGGTGAGACTTCCGGATTTGGTAAAGAAAATCTTCGTAAGGCTGTCGATCTTACTCATTATACGTCATCGGTAACAGCATGGAAGGTGGAGAAGACGCCAACCAATGCGGTTATCCGTACTACTGTGGATTATAGGGTGGATCAGGAGAATCGTTTTACAGTGACTTATCGTTATTCAATAGGAGTGGATGGACGCTTGAACGTTTATTATCAGATTCTTACTAAGGTAGCTGTACCTTGGTTGCCTATTGTTGGTATGTCCATGCAGTCTGTATCCGGGCTTGATCAGGTACATTGGTTGGGATTGGGCCCGTATGATGCTTATCCTAATAAGCAAGCTGCTCCTATATTGGGTGTATGGGGAGGAACTGCGGGAAGTCCGGATGTGACGGGAATAAAAGCGATGCGCTGGATGGAACGTTCCGGATCTGAAGGAACCATACATGTTTCGAATTCTGGTTATATGGAGAATGACGCAATGTGCCCGGAAAGAACTTATATTTTATCAGGAGTATTCGGTCGTCCGGAGAAAGGACGCCGTGCTGAAGAATCGGTTCCTCAACTTCGTACAGATACAGGAAAGCCGTTTGTAGGCGAGTTCAGTATTATGTTGAAGGCAGTTCGCTAGATTGTTTTCTTGAATGGGTGGAAGATTTTCCATGAATGAAGCCAAAAGTCCATAAATTATCACTGTATATAGGTAATGCAGTATTGTAGGAAAAGAAGTGACTTTATACGTTTGTACATGGCAAAGATATCTGAAGCCGGTAAAATAAAAGCATGCTAAATGATATTGATTACAAAACTTTAATTCGTTAATAATGAAAAACAACAGGAAACAAAGAGGCGCTTATAATGAAGTGTCTTTTAGAATGGTATTTTTATTAGTCTTTTTAATGACTACTGTTACCGGATTTGCACAAAATAAGACGGTATCGGGTATTGTAGTGGACAAGGCAGGTGAGGCTGTAATTGGTGCCAGTGTATTGGTTAAAGGGACCTCAAATGGTACTATTACTGATTTTGATGGAAAGTTTACTCTCTCTAATGTTCCCGAAAAAGGGATTATTACTATAACCTATATTGGATATGAGGGACAAGATATTTCGATAGCTGGAAAAAATACATTGAAAGTAATTCTGGCTGAAGATACTGAAACATTGGACGAAGTAGTGGTTGTGGGGTATGGTACACAGAAAAAAACTGATTTGACAGGTTCTGTCATGTCAGTGAAATCGGAGGATATTACTTCTGTAACAGCGAATAATCCCGTTCAAGCCTTACAGGGAAGGGTGACTGGCGTTTCGGTTGTAACGGATAGCCGTCCCGGCAAGTCACCTACCTTGCGGATTCGTGGTAATGGTTCTATCAGTGCAGGAAATGATCCCTTGTATGTAGTTGACGGATTTCCTTTGATGAATGGTTCATTAAATGAAATTAATGCTAATGATATTGCTTCAATGGAGGTGCTGAAAGATGCTTCTGCTACTGCTATTTATGGTTCCCGTGGTTCAAATGGTGTTATTATGATTACAACCAAAACAGGTGCCAAAGATTCTAAATCACTTACACTTAATGCTAATTATGGTTTTCAGATGCCGGGCAGATTGGTGGAAACAATGAATCATGAACAGTTTGTGGACTTTATTAATTCTGCTTATATGAATTCTAAAGGGATTACGATATATAATGATGAGAATCCTGCTCCTAATATACATACAGATTGGCAGAGGGAAACCATCAAGAGTAGTAGTCCTGTGCAAGACTATAGTATTTCTTTAAATGGTACTTCGGGTGATACACAGTATATGATGTCGGGTGGAGTTTATCTTCAAGATGGTTTGTTGTCTAATTATGATTATAATAAATATACTTTTCGTACTAATTTGCAGCATAAGTTTAATAACTTTATAAAGTTGGGAACACATATGCAGTATACTTATTCTGAAGGAGGGCTTGCAACAACTACTAATTATGATGGGGCATTGACCGAATTATGGCGTTATGGTTGGCCTACATTGCCTGTCTATCGGGAGGATGGAAGCTATGCAATACCTAATGATAATCCAGCCATATCCAGTTATTTTGATAGTGGTATTAAATGGAATGCAGTTAATTATTACAATGAGGTGAAAAGAGAATCTAGTGTAAGTCGTTTGTTTGGTGATATTTATGCTGAATTTCAGTTGGCTAAAGGGTTGACATTCAAAACAAATTTTGGACTTGATATAGCTAATACCAGAGATTATAATTATATAACTTCGGATTATACTTTATCCACAGGAACTGGCCAGGGTGGAAACGGATATTCTAAGAAGATAAGTAGAATAACTGAAAATATCCTTACCTATACCAATACATGGGGGAAGCACCGTCTTACAGCAACAGGGGTGTATTCATGGCAAAATTATATTTATGAGGATCTTTCTATCGATGGAAAGGGATTTGCTAACGATGAAACCGGGGCATGGGATATATCTCAAGCGAGTAGAGAAACAGTAGATTATGGTAGTGATAAATATCAAAATTCATTAGTTTCATGGACTGGTCGTGTATCTTATGCTTATAATGACAGATATCTCTTGACGGCAACTGCTAGATATGATGGCTCTTCCCGTTTTGGAGCAAATAACAAGTGGGGATTTTTCCCATCTGTTGGTTTGGCTTGGCGTGCAAGTCAAGAGGCATTTTTAATTGATAATAAATATATTACTAACTTAAAATTACGTGCCAGTTTCGGTGTAACAGGTAATCAGGAGATAGGTAATTATAAGTCATTGGCGCAATTGAATGCAGATAATTACATTTATAATGATGGAGAACTTCAAGGATATTATGAAAGTATAGGTAATCCAGACTTGAAGTGGGAGCGTGCCAATCAATTTGATATTGGTATTGATTTATCCTTATGGAATCGTTTGCACATTACTGCCGATTATTACTATCGTAAGACTTCCGATTTGCTTTATCAAGTTCCCATTCCTTCCACTTCAGGATTTTCTTCTATGCTGAGTAATGTTGGTTCCGTATTGAATAAAGGATATGAACTTTCAATTACAGGGAATATTGTTAATACAAATGATTTTAAGATAGATGCTACTATCAATCTTAGTCGTAATATTAATAAAGTGAAGGAACTTTATAATAATGTGGAATCTATTACACTTAGTTCCGGATTAGGGCTTAGCCGCTATTTAAAAGTTGGAGAATCTCTTAATTCCCGTTATGCTCTTCTTTCTGATGGCATTATCCGTACAGAGGAACAATTGAAAAAATATCGGAAAATTGAAGGTACGGCCAAATTGGGAGATGAAATGTATAAGGACTTGGATGGTGATAATCAGATAACTGCGAAAGACCAAGTAAACATAGGCACTACAGATCCTAAACTTATTTATGGTATAGGTTTGAATGTACAATACAAGAAGTTTAGTTTGAATATATTAGGAAATGGTGCCCATGATTTTGTCGGTGGTACGTCTTATTTGCAAATAGCAGAGAACCAGATAAATTCTAGCGTGATTTGTATGCCTTCGTTATATGCTTATGAGCGAATGTGGAGTGAATCTAATCCGTCAGGAACCTATCCTGCACCGGGAGCTTCCAATGTTCATGAAAGTGATCGTATAAATTCCGGATGGAACTATTTCGTGGTAAAAAGTATAGCCTTAAGTTATGATTTTGGTAAGAATCCTATTAAAGGGATTAAAGGTATCAAAAGTTTGAGTGCAACAGTGAATTTTCAGAACTTCATCACTTTCTCTAATCAGCGCGGCTATAATCCGGAAAATGGTGATATTAAATATCCATGGGTGAAAATTGTGAATATTGGAGTTAATGCGAAATTTTAATTAATAAATAATAAATGAATATGAAATCAATATATTTACGCAAAAAAATGTTGGTTGCGTGTAGGCGGCCTGTTGTTGCAACTCTGCTTGTGATTGTTGCTCTGTTTTCTAGCTGTACGGGTTTGACTGAGTCACCTTATACTTTTGTTGATCCAGGTAATTATTATAAGTCGGAAGAAGAATTGGAAAGTGCCTTGAACTCAGTTTATGCTGATTTTCGTAATTTTGCTAGTAATTATAAAACTTTGATGATTTTGGAACTTGTGACGGAACATGCCATGCCGGCTCATGCTTCTAAGGATGGAGTTATATCATTCAATTGTTGGCAAGGGGTAAATCAAGCTACTACCTACAACATTCAGATATGGGATAGTGGATATGAGATGATTAACCGATGTAATGTGGTTCTTGGGCGTGGTGATGGAGTGAACATGTCCGATGAAAAAAGAAATCAAATCTATGGACAGGCTCGTTTCTTTCGTGCATATACTATGTTTGTTTTGCTTCGTCTTTATGGGGGACTTGCTATACCAGAATCTTATACTGTCGGATTGGATGGTCTTGAAATTCCTCGGAAGACAGTAGATGAGACTTATGATTTTATTATTCAAGACCTGGAATATTGCATTGCAAATTTACCGACGCGTTCACAGTGGGGAAGCGGTTCTTATTATAAGGCAAGTAAAGGGGCTGCCCAGGCGTTGTTGGGTGATGTCTATTTGACTAGAGGTTGCATGGATAATAATAATACGGTTTATTTTCAAGAAGCTAAAAAACAATTGGGGGATGTGATTAATTCTGGTGAATATGAACTATTACCTGATTATAAATCTTTGTGGTATTGGTTTGTGGAGGAGGCTTCTAAAAATACGAAAGAGTCTTTGTTGGAGGTCCAATTCGGACCTACTCAAGTGAGTTCGTTGCATTGTAATTTTGGAATAAATGTTACAGATGAAAGTTTAGGAGGTAAAATGTATCATCGTTCGGCAATTTCACATAAGGATTATCTTTCTTATCAAGACGATGATGTGCGTAAGCAATGTTTTCTAACAGAATATACCATAACTGGTACAGATACCCGTCGTTATTTTGAACCTGAATATAAAGGCTTTTCAGGTAAAGGCGAAGGTAAATGGCCATCATCTGCTCCAGGAAATATGAAATTTTATGATCGGACTAAGTCTTGCTATGAAACAGGAGGTTCGAAAGCAAATTTAATTGCAATCCGTTATTCAGATATACTATTGAATTATGCTGAAGTGGAAAATTATCTGAATGGTCCTACGTCTGATGCGTATGAGAAGTTAAATAAAGTACATCAGCGTTCCTTATCGATTCCTGTAACACCGGGACTCTCAAAAGAGGAGTTTGATGATGCAATCTATCAGGAACGTACATGGGAGTTGGTTGGTGAAGGTTATTTATATTTTGACGAATTACGTACAGATCGTTTGGGAAAAAACGTTTATGAATATAAAACCTATATGTATGAGAATGGGTATTTTAATTGCCAAAAATTACAGTTCGTGCCCCAAAAAACATTTTTATGGAAGATTCCTCAAACGTCTTTGGATTCTAATCCTGCATTAGAGCAAAATCCGGATAACATATCGGATCCAAGATATCCGCTTAAATAGATTTTTAAGGTATTAAGTTAAACTAAGGTGAGCAATGTATGTGATAACGATTGTCTGTGATAGATAGTCGTTGTCTTTTTAAAGAGTAATATTGTTGTGGTGAACTATAATATTTAATTTTTTTCTATTCTAATGGTTTCTTAGAGCATTGTTGTGAATTAATTTGTGAAAATAAATAAAAATAGAAACAATGAATAAAAGACAAACTATAAAAGTGTTAAGGAGGATTGTAATGGGTAGTATCCTTACACTAGGATATTCTGCATGTTCTCCATTTCGTCCGGATGTAGCAGACTCGGCAACCATCAAAGAAGCGTGGGATGAATTTTCCAATCCGGCAGATTCTGCACGTACTAAGGTTTGGTGGTTTCATGGTGAGACAGAAACGACTCGTGAAGGAATTACTGCAGATTTGGAGGCATATAAGCGTGCCGGTGTAGGAGGAGTGGTTTATTACGATCAGGTGCATGGAAAAGGAGAGCATGCACTACCCGCTTTTTCTGTTGAATGGTGGGAAATGTTGAAGTTTGCAGCATCTGAGGCAAAGCGTGTCGGACTTTCTTTTGAAATAAATCTTTCGAATGGATATGTGGCGGGAGGACCTTGGATTACAAAAGCTTTAAGTATGCAACGTCTGACAGCAAGTGATACTATTATTAGAGGAAAACAACAGTTTGCTGCGGTATTACCAGCACCGGGTGATGATGAGTTTTGGGATATTGCAGTATTGGCGTTTCCTGTTCCTCAAAATCAATGGATGACAAATAATAGTCAGCGTCCAAAGGTAACATGTAATTTGCCGGGAGTTTCCGCTGAAGATTTCTTTTGTAAAAAAAGCAGATTGACGACTATACCTCCCCAGCAACCTGGCAAGTCTGTTTATATAAATCTGGATTTTGAAACTTCTTTCACAGCTCGTTCTATTACTTATCGGGTAAGCAAGCGGAGTAAGGCATCTACCGGTGCCATGAATGTTCCGGGAGCTCCTGCTGATGAATTTTATGGATCGAGTTATGTAAAACAGCCACCTTTGGGGCAGTTGGAGGTTTCGGATGACGGCATAAATTATAGTAAGGTGTGCGATTTAAAACCCATTTATCAAGCTGCTGCTTCTCGATGGGATCAGAAAACAGTTTCTTTTCCGGCAGTGACCGGACGGTACTTTCGTTTGAATTTACATGATTGGTGTCTTGCCGGAGATCAACGTCCTGAAATGGCTTTGGGCAATGTCACATTATCGTCTCGTGCCCGTATAGACCAGTGGGAAGAGCGTGCGGGCTTTTATTCCGAATATATTTTGAAAAACCTGACTCCGGCTTATACGGATGAGGAGATTATTGATCTGAAAACTATTGTTGACTTAACTTCAAAGATGGGAACGGACGGAAGATTGGAATGGGATGTTCCTGAAGGTGATTGGGTGATTATGCGCTTTGCACATGAGTCAACAGGTGGGCCGTCTAAGCATGGCCGTGCGAACTTGAAAGGTTTGGAGTGTGATAAGATGTCTGTAGAAGCAGTGACTACACAATGGAATAATTATGCTGCGAGGATGATTGATACGCTTTCCGCTATCAATGTGAAGCCTGATGGAGTAATTATGGATAGTCATGAAGCGGGGGCTCAGAATTGGACTCCGGGATTTGAACAAGAATTCCTGCGTCGTAAGGGGTATGATCTTTTTTCATATCTACCTGCCATGATGGGATATATTGTGGGCTCGGTTACTGAGACTGATGCTTTCCTTTATGACTTGCGTCGTACTGTTGCTGATGTTATTTCTGATAATTATTTTGGAACTCTCCAGACCTTATGTAATAAGGCTGGTGTGGATTTTACAGCACAGGCAACTGGTAACGGGCTAAGTCTTGTGGCTGATAATCTGCAAGCGAAAGGACGTGTTCAGAAACCGCAAGGAGAATTTTGGGCAAAGCATATACATGGCAGTTATGATATAAAGGAAGCTTCTTCGGCAGCGCATATTTATGGAAAACGTATTGCTTCGGCTGAGGCATATACTGATGCTAAGTTCAGCCAATCTTTGGCAGAATTAAAGAATCTTGCTGATTTTGCTTATGCGGCTCAGGTTAATGAATTTGTTGTGTGTGCTTCTGCTTATCAGCCTTGGTTGGATAAATATCCCGGCAGTACAGGAGGAGGACGTCACTATTGTCTGAATCGGAATAATACTTATTGGGAGTATAGCCGTCCTTTTTGGGATTATCAGGCGCGTTGTGCCGGATTGATGCGGAAAGGAATGCCTGTGGTGGATCTTTGTATTTATGTAGGACAAAATCCACCGGTGAAACTGCTGACTTATCGCCTTCCCGAAATACCGGAAGGTTATGATTGGGATGTGTGCACATCAGAAGCTTTGACAACTCGTATGTCTACTCATGGAAGCAAGATTGCATTACCTGATGGCATGTGCTATAAAATGTTGGTTGTGCAGCGTAATAATGATATGCCTTTACACGTATTGCGTCATATTGCCCAGTTGATTGAACAAGGAGGAGTGGTTTATGCTCCCCGTCCCGATAGCTCTGCTTCTCTTAAAGATAAGGTGGATTCTGTTGAGTATAAAAAGATTGTTGATCAATTGTGGGGGAAGGAAGACGTTGTTTCGGGTAAACGGTCTGTAGGAAAAGGAACGCTGTATTGGGGGATGTCATTGGCGGAGGCTTTGCGTCAAGCAGGTATTCGTCCGGATATGGGTATTGTAAGCGGGAATACTCCGACAGATAAGGTCTATTTTGCTCATAGGCGTTTGGCGGATGCTGATGTTTATTTTGTTGATAATCATAGTCAGCGATCATTTAAAGATGAGGTGGTTCTGCGTACCTCTTTATCGAATGCTTCTTATTGGGATCCTGTAACTGGTAAACGATATAGGTTACAGGCTCGTTTGGTAGCGGAAGGATTACATGTTAACATTACATTGCTTCCCGGTGAATCGGGTTTCATTGTGGTTTCTGATGACAGTCAAGAAGAACTAATGTTGAAACCAACCCGTGAGAACGAGCGGTTGGAAGCTATAAAGGGAGATTGGCAGGTTTATTTTGATCCACGATGGGGAGGACCTGGAGAAGTGGTCTTCCCAGTGTTAACGGATTGGACGAAACATGCCGATTCAGGTATTCGCTATTATTCGGGTACAGCCGTTTATCGTAAAAAAATCAATTTAGGAAAGGCTGCGGCAAATGAAGAAATAATTCTTCGTTTTGACAGCTTGAATTCTATAGGACGGGTTTGGTTGAATGGACAAGAAGTTTCAACTGTTTGGTGTACTCCGTGGGAGGCAAATCTGACTCCTTTCGTGAAAAATGGTGAGAATAAGTTGGAAATAGAAGTCGTAAACTCGTTGATGAACAGAATGATTGGTGACGCTTCGTTGCCTGAATCCAAACGACTGACTTATTCCTATCCCGAAATAGCCAAATCGACAGACGGATTGGTTCCTTCTGGAATTACAGGTGAAGTGTGGTTGGTACGTCGCTTTTTACAATGTATTAATTAAATAATTAAGTTTATGTCATTAACAAGTATTATTTGTGGCATAGCGTTGCTGACAATAGGTGAAGTTGGGCCTCAGAATATGCCCGATACTATAGAACCTGTTGAATCACCGTTTGTTATGCCTTTGTTTGAAAGGCCTGTTTTTCCCGAATCTACCATATTGGTAAGGATGGAACAGGAAGGTATGTCCACTAAACCGATTCAGGAGGCTATTGATAGTATGAGTTGCCGAGGTGGTGGAACGGTGGTAGTTCCTCCCGGTGTATGGCGGACAGGACGCCTTATCTTGAAGAGTAATGTAAATTTGCATCTTTCGGAAGGAGCGGAATTACGTTTCAGTGGTAATATAATAGATTATCTTCCGGCTGTTTTTACACGGGATGAGGGGGTGGAGCTTTACTCTCTTGGAGCTTGTTTGTATGCTGATGGACAGGAGAATATTGCATTGACTGGAAAGGGAAAAGTAGTTGGACCGCCTACCAGTTGCGAGATATACAAGTGTAATGAAAGTATGTCTAGTGACAAGGTGATAAGAAAACCGCTTGCCGACCGTATTTATGATGGAAAGAATGGTGAAGGAGTCTTTTTGCCTAAGACATTTGCCCCTATCAATTGTAAGAATGTCTTTGTAGAAGGTGTTACATTTGAACGGGGACTGTATTGGAATATTGTACCACAATATTGTGAACATATTTTAATTCGGGGGATTACAGTGAACAGTTTCGGACATGGACGTACGGATGGTATTGATATTGATTCAAGTAATGATGTACTGATAGAATACTGTTCGCTCGATTGTCAGGACGATTGTTACACCATGAAGTCCGGGCGGGGTAAGGATGGATTGAAAGTGAATCGTCCCACTAGTAATGTCGTTATACGTAAAAGTATAGCACTGAGGGGAGCAGGCGGTATTGTGTGTGGTACTGAGATTGCCGGTGGAGTGAGAAATGTATATATGTACGATTGTGTTTTTGAGGGAACAGACCAGGCTTTCCGTTTTAAAACTCGTCGTCCACGAGGAGGTTTTGTGGAGAATATATATGTGGAACGGGTGCGGGCTAATGTGAAAAGACAGGCTTTGTATTGCGATATGCTTGGTTCTGCCCGCTGGGTAGGTGAGTTGGCACAGCGTTATCCGGCCCGTGAGATAACTCCACTTACACCGTGGTTTGCTAATATTTCCATTCACGATGTGGAGATCACCGGATGTAGCACATTGGTGGATGTGTCTGCATTACCGGAGAAGCCGGTGAAGAACTTTTTTTTCGGCAATGTCAAAGCACATTGTGATCGGATTGGCAAAATATGCGATGCCACAAAATTCTCAATGAAAGATGTAAGAATAGAGAGTTGTGATACAGTAATGCGTATTGATAATTGTGATTACGCCTCTTTCTTTGGGTTCAGCAATGTAACTACAGGTAGTTCGGTGAAGATAGAAAAAACGGGAGGAGAATGTCGCTATTTAAATGTGCAGACATATCCTCTTGTCCCAGTAAATTATCAGTCCATTCGTCCTGGTGAAGTGTGGCTTGATACTGAAGGAAAACCTATTCAGGCCCATGGGTTTCAAGTGACTTTTCGTGAAGGCAAATATTATTGGTATGGTGAGGATAAAACTCATACTCTGTTTGGTACCAATCGGATGTTTGGCGGAGTACGTTGTTACTCATCTACTGATTTTTACAATTGGAAAGATGAGGGGAGGATAATTGAACCTGCTACTGATCCACATTCACCTTTGCATCATTGTCAGAAATTGGAACGCCCACATATTCTTTATTGTGCCAAAACAGGCAGGTATGTATGCTGGCTGAAATCACAAAGTAATGATGGGCATTTTGTTATTCTAGAAGCTGAACATTTTATGGGACCCTATCATTTTGTCCGCAATCTGAAACCTAATGGCTTTGCTGTGGGGGATTTTGACATGTATGCTGATCCCGATACAGGAAAAGGTTATGTTTGGTTTGAGCGTCCTCATTGGGAGCAGATATGTGCTGAACTTTCTGATGATTATACAAATGTAAATGGCCGGTATTCAGAACATTTTGTTGGAAAGGTTCCACCGTTTACACGTGAGGCGGCAGCACATTTTGTAATGGATGGTAAACATTATATTTATACATCAGGGACAACTAGTTATACTCCCAACCCTTCGGAAGTAGCGGTATTCGATGATTATCATGGTGAATATACGGTGTTAGGGAATCCACACATAGGTGATGAGTATGCACATTCTTTTTGCTCGCAGATTACAAGTGTGATAAAGATTCCGGGAAAGGATCTTTATGTGGCTATGGCCGATCGTTGGCTACCGCATACTAATAAAACGGATATACCCAAGAAAGACTGGCAGTCTTTCTTGACCCGGTACAAGGATCACCGTCCTTATCCAAAGGATTTTGCAACTCCTAAAGTGGCCGACAGATTTTATACGCTTGTTAATCCTAATCAAGATGTATATAAGGCTACTTATGTATTTCTGCCAATTGTGGTGAAGGATGGCATACCGATGATAGAGTGGAAAGATGAATGGAAACTGGAAAACTATGAATAGATGATTTTTCTTTTGTTGATAGGGCACATCCGTTTATTTTTACTATCTTTGCTAATATGGCGTATGTCGGGAAAATGATGTACGTCATATATTTAAATGCCTGGTATGAATCTGATTGAAATTGTATGAAAACATATATTTGTCTGTTATGGGTTGTTTTTGGGTGTATAGGTTGGGAAATGCATGCATCGGTAGATGTACATCCTACTTTTATCACGACTAGTGACGGATTGGCGAATAATTCGGTACGTTATCTGTTTCAAGACAGCAAAGGGTTTATTTGGATGGGTACATTAGATGGGCTGAGCCGCTATGATGGCCATTCATTTGTGACATTCCGTCCGGAATCAGGCGATAAAATTTCTTTGGCAAATCATCATGTAAAGAAGATACAAGAAGATCGAAATGGTTTCTTATGGTTTATCACTGCTCCGGAATTAATGAGTTGTTACGATTTGAAACATGATTGTTTTGTTGATTTTACGGGGTGTGGGGAATATAGACGGCCTTACAATAAAATATTGGAAACTGCTGTCGGGGATATTTGGCTGTGGCATCATCAGAGTGGATGTCGTAAAATAGTCTGTAAGGATGGAATTCACTCTTCTGTATCTTTTACAAAGGAAAATGGGAAATTATCAACTAATGCAGTGAATTCCGTTTATGAGGATGAACAGGGAGTGATTTGGATTTGTACTCAGCTTGGGCTGTTTCAGGTGACAGAAGAGGGATATACCCAGGTAGTTCAAGATAGTTTGTCTTTTGTAGGGGCGATGTCTTTTCGTCACAAGATTTTTTTTGTAACCTCTGATGGAGGTATTTATGAAAAGTCTTCAGGTAAGAATTTGTTTTTGACAGCCCGGTTGCCGTGGAAACTTTCTGCTTTTAATACCTATGAGTCCTGTCGTTTACAGAACGATTGGGTGTTTTTTACTCCTGAGGGTGGAGAGGTGTTTAGTATGTCTGAGAAAAGATTGATTCATGATTCATCGCTTGATATTCGTTTAGGAAAATGTGAAAAGGATAATTTGAATAATCTGTGGATTTCCAATGGCACTGGTCTTGTACATTATATTGATGTCCGGACACGTGCCGTCCGGATTTTTAGATTAATGTCTGATGAAAAAGTTAAGTTGATAGGGGATGAACGTTATCATATCATACAAGATGTTCCACGTGGACTGATATGGATTTCTACCTATGGTAATGGTTTGTTTGTTTATGATTCTCAAAAAGAGGAGATGACCCATTACTCGTATCATGTGGATGAGTTTAATCGGGTGAATTCTGATTTTCTTTTATATGCTATGGGCGACAGAACCGGTAATATCTGGTTGGGATCAGAATATTCCGGCATAGCTTTATTGTCAGTATTAAATGATGGGGCAACTTATATTTATCCTGAAAATGAGAAATTGGTGGATCGTTCCAATACCATACGTATGGTTACGTGTATGGAGAATGGGGATGTGCGGGTAGGAAATCGTCGGGGGGGATTGTTTGCTTATGACTGTCACTTGAATTTATTGCAAAGAAATTATTATCATCTTAGTGTCTTTGCTCTCAAAGAGGATGACAAAGGGCAAGTATGGATGGGAACCCGTGGGAATGGATTATGTATAGGCGATAGATGGTATGTGCATCGGGCTGATGATGTGAATTCACTTGCACATAATCATATTTATGATATCTATAGGGACTACCGGGATAGAATGTGGATTGGAACTTTCGGGGGAGGACTCGATTTGGCTGTTTATCAGAAAAACGATTTTGTGTTTCGTCATTTTTTGAAGGGGAGTTTTGGAGAGCAAGAGGTTCGTACTATTACTGCTGATAGGAATCATTGGATGTGGGTAGGAACCAATAATGGTATTTATGTATTCCATCCGGATTCTTTGTTGAATGATTCGCGGCAGTATTACGTTTATAATTTGGATAATGGGAAAATACGTAGCAATGAAATTCGTAATATTTTTTGTGACAGCAAAGGTCGTATGTGGATTGGAACCACCGGTAAAGGCTTTTCTGTCTGCCAGTCAAGACAAACTTATGATCAGTTGGAATTCCGGCATTATGATGAGGATGACGGGTTGGTAAATAATGTAGTCCAGTCTATAGTGGAGGATAGAGATGGAAAAATCTGGCTGGGTACCGAATATGGAATGTCCCGGTTTGATCCGGATACGGAGGTTTTTGATAGTTTCTTTTTTTCAGCGATAATGCCCGGCAATGTCTATTTGGAGAGTAGTGCCTGTGTTATGAAAAACGGACATTTGCTGTTTGGAACGAATCATGGTTTGGTTGTGGTCGATCCTGAAAAAGTCATGCCACAGCATGTCGTTTCTCCGGTGGTTCTCACTGATTTAAAAATAAATGGAATTTCTGTTCGTCCCGGGGATATTGATTCTCCTTTGACAGAGGCATTAAGTTATACAAATAGAATAGAATTGAAATATTATCAGAATTCATTCAGTATAGATTTCTCTACTTTTGACTATTCTATGGCAAATGATGCCAAGTATATTTATAAGTTAATTCCATACGATAAAGATTGGGGAGTCCCTTCCTCCTTGAATTTTGCAGCTTATAAAAATTTGTTGCCGGGTACTTATCAGTTACATGTAAAAGCATCCAGTGCTTCCGGTGTATGGGGGGAAGATGAAACCGTATTACAGATTGTTATTACTCCGCCTTTTTGGAAAACAGGTTGGGCCTTTGCCATTTATATAATGCTGATTTGTATGGCAATGTATATGACATTCAGACTAATCCATAAGTTTGCTATCTTGCGGAATCGTATTCAATTAGAAAAACAGTTGACAGAATATAAGTTGGTCTTTTTTACCAATATCTCTCATGAGTTTCGTACCCCGTTGACGTTGATCCAAGGAGCCTTGGAAAAAATAGAGGCTATGGGTAGGGGTTCTAAAGAATTGGCTTATCCTATAAAAGTGATGGATAGAAGCACGCAGCGGATGCTCAGATTAATCAATCAATTGCTGGAATTCAGAAAAATGCAGAATAATAAACTGGTTCTTTCATTAGAAGAAACAGATGTTATCGTTTTTCTTTACGATATATTTCTGAGTTTTAGGGAAACGGCGGAATCTAAAGAAATGGAATTTAAATTTATTCCTTCTGTCAGTTCTTATCCTATGTTTGTTGATAAAGGTAAACTGGATAAGATAGTCTATAATCTTCTGTCCAATGCATTTAAGTACACACCGGAGGGCGGGAAAATAGTTTGTTCGGTAGATGTGGAAGAAGAAACAAAAAAATTGATCATTTCCGTGTCAGACACCGGTATTGGTATTCCTTTGGAGAAACGCGGGCAACTTTTTTCTCGATTTATGCAAAGTAGTTTCTCTGGTGATAGTATGGGAATCGGGTTGCATTTGACTCACGAACTTGTAAATGTGCATAAAGGAAGCATTGAATATGCGGAGAATGAAGGACAGGGTTCTGTTTTTACAGTCACTTTGCCATTGGATAGTTCTGTATATGAGTCAAAAGATTTTTTGATCTCTACAGCCTTAATGGAAGAAACGGATCATACAGACGAAGGCATTCCGTGCCGTCTCGTAAAAGAAGAACAGATGGCGGCTCCTTTAAACAAGAAAAAGATATTGATCATTGAAGATGATACTGATATTCGTGAATTTTTGAAGAAAGAAATATCTGTTTATTTTGAGGTGGTAGCCGAGGCTGATGGTGTGGCGGGTTTTGAACGTGCACGGACTTATGATGCTGATCTGATAATATGTGATGTCCTAATGCCGGGAATGAATGGGTATGAAGTAACCCGTAAGTTAAAAAATGAATTTAGTACCAGTCATATTCCGATCATTCTGCTGACAGCAATGGGAACTACCGAAAATAAATTGGAAGGAGTAGAAAGTGGGGCGGATGCGTATGTAACCAAACCGTTCAGCTTAAAATTGCTTTTGGCACGGATGGTTCAATTGATTGACCAGCGTGAAAAGTTACGTGAGAAATATGTGAATGATCCCAGTATAGAGCGACCGGCTATTTATACTTCTGATAAAGATAAACAGTTCCTTGATAAATTGCAGGCTATTATAGAGCAGGAGTTGGGAAATTCGGAATTTACGATGGAAGACTTTGCTGCCCGGATGAAATTGGGGCGTACTGTATTCTCTAAGAAAGTTCGTGGTTTGACAGGGCATACTCCTAATGAATATTTCCGTATTATTCGTCTGAAGAAAGCGGCGGAATTATTGTTGGAAGGTAATTATAATGTGAGCGAAGTTTCTTATAAAGTAGGTATCAGTGATCCGCTTTATTTTAGCCGTTGTTTCAAGACACACTATGGCGTGTCTCCTTCTGTTTATCTGCGTGGAAAAGAGAAAGAAATATAGAGTGGGCAACCTTTATTGTATAATCGGGCGGTAAATATCAGTTCGTTTCTTAAAAAGCTTAAAGTGTATAAATTTCCATGTTAATGAACAAAAATACATTTTGGGGCTTTATA
>CAUHML010000043.1 GCA_959606905.1 uncultured Bacteroides sp.
CAATATAAAAAAGCAGTCCGGCACAGATATTCATCCATATGCCGGACTGCTTTTATACCATATCCTTCTTACTTATTTCGAAGAATTGGAATCTGGATATTAAACGAGCTCCCATCCTGTTTCATATTCAATGGAGTAATGGAACAAGCTGAATAAAGCACAATCGGTTCATCATTTTCATCCAATAACAGCTGAGGACGTTCCAACCGATCTACCTCTAGCCGCTCTCCATTCTTTAGAATTATTTCTTTATTCATAAACAAAGAATGTTCAGGAAGTTTCCAATGTATACCATCTTCAGCATACATGATGGCCAATCCCGGCTCACCTTTTGTAAATCCTCCCGTGAAATCTTTAAAAACAGCATAGAAACAATTGTCTTTCCGGTGATACCATACAAACGGGTCTTCCGCATTCAATTTCTGGTTATCCCCTGTTTCAAACTCAAATACATAGTCATCCTGCACAATAAAAGGGCCTTCGGGGGCATCGGCTATGGCCACTCCATGCACACCACGCCAAGTAGGATCATAGACATTCCCTTTAAAGTAAAGATAATATTTCTTTTTCAAAGGATGATATACCACTGCCGGATTGACTAAAATGAGATTATCAGGCTTGGTTACGGTTCCTTCAGGTGAGGGTTCCAGTACATTATCAGGCTTCACCCGTGTACGTGGAGCAAGTAAAGGTTGCTCATTACATGAAAATTTACCTTCCAGTAATTCTTTTATGGAATTAAAGCACAATACCCCCAACTTTTGATTTTGCTGGAGTCTGTCTCTTCTGCTTAGTTTTCCCTTTACATGAGCATTTCCACCCGGATCCACCGTAGCACAATAATACAAATAGTATTTTCCGTTATATCTTTTGATATGCGGATTGTGAACCGACTGTGCATCCCATGAACAGCTGTCCGGACGATATCCATCTTTGTTATAGACAATACCTATATCCTTATATCCCCCATAAGGAGAGTATGATACAGCTACTCCAATCATCGAACCTAGCAACCAAGCATCTATAAATCTAGGGTACTTCGGTCCTGATTTCATAGCGGAATAAAATAAATAATACTTTCCATCTTCCTCTGCCTGAATAGCCGAACCACACCAAATAAAACGATTTTTCAATGAGAAAGCGGAGAAACCGGAAGGGAACTCCGAATTGCCCCGTTGAATAAGTTCTAAATTGACCGGACCGGCCTGCCAGGTATGTTGCGCCCACCCTTGCAACAAAGCAAGGAAGGAGAGACAAACAAATAGTATTTTTCTTTTCATATTCATCACAAACAGATCATTCATTACTGATTTTCTTACAATAATTTACTCCTAACACATCATAATGCCGTCGGATGCTCTCCAAACGGGTACAGAATCTTCCATAATCCTTATTTTCCTTTTTGCTCCACGCCACCTCGGACAAAGCTGCCACACGCGGATAAAGCATATACTCCATCTCATCGAGCGCAGACATATACTCCGTCCACAAATTGGCCTGTACTCCTTTAATATGTTTGGCCTCATCCGCACTCAGGACTTCGGGAACCGGATGATAATTATAAACTTTTTCCAAAGTAATCACCCGATTGGGATTTCCAATTTTCTTTTCATTGACTTTAGACTGAAGACAATTGAAATACATATAAATATTAGGAGACATAATGACATCATATCCGGCTTTCGCGGCATGAATTCCCCCTTTCTCTCCCCGCCATGACATCACGGTAGCACGTTGCAGAATACCTCCTTCCAAGATTTCATCCCAACCGATAATTTTCTTTCCTTTGGTATTCAGATAGTTCTCAATTCGATTGATGAAATAAGTCTGTAATTCAGCCTCTTTTGTCAAATGTTCCTGCTTCATCCGTTCCTGACAGTGTACACAATTTTTCCAACGGATACGAGGGGCCTCATCCCCACCTAAATGGATATAGCTGGAGGGGAAAAGTTCCACCACCTCATCCAGAATATCCTGCATAAAGGTAAAAGTAGATTCCTTAGTACAATAAATGTCATTGAAAACACCCCAACGGCCTTCCACCTCAAAAGGTCCTCCGGTACAGGAATATTCAGGATAAGCAGTCAGTGCCGCCACGCTATGTCCCGGCATTTCTATCTCAGGAATAATTTCCACAAAACGCTTCTTGGCATACGCCACCACTTCTTTGATATCTTCCTGTGTATAAAATCCACCATAGCGTTTGGTATTCCATTCAGTAGGATTGTCCCACATATATCCCACAATCGTTTTCTTACGGTAACCTCCGACGGTAGTCAGTTTGGGATATTTCTTGATTTCGATACGCCATCCCTGGTCATCAGTCAGATGCCAATGAAGGATGTTCAATTTATGAAAAGCAAGCAAGTCGATGTGACGCTTTACATCTTCCTTAGGAATGAAGTGGCGGGAAACATCAAGCATCACTCCGCGATAAGAGAATGCAGGCGAATCTTCTATCACCACACAAGGGATGTTCCATTTTATTTTTTCCGCCACCTGCTTGTCACTTTCAATGGCAGAAGGTAATAATTGGCGCAAAGTTTGAAAAGCATAGAAAATGCCTTTAGGGGTTTTGGCATCTATATGGATAGAAGATGAAGAGACTGTCAGCTTGTATGATTCCTCATTGGGAAGAGCTGTGTTAAGCCGGCAACGAATCACATTGGAAGAACGGGGAGTGGAAGAGACCTCCAATGAGAACCCGGCAGCCGTATCAAACAAATCATTCCAGAAAGATACGGCATTGCGCATCTCCTCGTTATCTACTGACAACGTAATTACAGTTTTGTCATTTACCGTAAAATTGCCTCTTTTTTCGATGCACTTTTGCGGCATCGGGATAATGGAAACCGATGCCTGCAAAGTGCCGAATAACAACACTAAAAATGAAAAGGTTAGAATTAATTTCTTCATGGTTTATTTTTTATTTGTTGGATAATTCGGACTATATAAAAGATTTTTATTGCGGATGACCAACTTGCCGTCTTTCACCCACTCTTCCCCTCTTTCCTGCAAATGTCCGGCCATCGCTTTCCGCATCTTTTCCAATGTCTTTCCGGAAGCCTTGGCTTTTGACAAATCATGCAATTCGTATGGGTCTTTTGACAAATCGAACAATTGTTCCTCACCTGTACGGAAAAACCAGATATACTTTATTTTCCCATCCGTCAAAGCACACCAATAATTATCCGCCCAATAAGCGGTGGAATGTTCTATATCAATATATTCACGCCAGGGAGCTTTCCCTTTTTCCAATAAAGGAAGTAAAGACAGACCGTCTATTTCTTCCGGAATCCGGCAGCCGTTCAATGCCAGAAAAGTAGGAAGCAAGTCGCGTAACTCCACCGGAGCCTCTATTTTTTCACCGGGTTTCAGGCTACTTTTCATGTTTTCGGGTAACTTTATAATAAAAGGAATAGCTGCCGAACCTTCATAAGCATACGTTTTACGCCACAAATGATGATCTCCCAACATATCGCCATGATCGGCAACAAAGCATATCAGCGCATTGTCATACATTCCTTTCTTTTTCAGTTCATCCACAATGCGCCCTACCTGCTCATCAATAAAAGTAACCGAAGCGTAATAATACTTACGGGAATTCCGGGCATATTCCACTCCATAGTTTCCTACAGCCGCTTCAGGATTTTTTTCGGGATGAGTATCTATTGCCAGATCTTTACACCAGTCACCTACAACGGGAGCGGGTATTTTTCTGCCCTCATACTTATCCACTATTCGCCGGGGAGGATCATACGGACTATGCGGACGGGCAAAAGACACTTTCAAAAACAAAGGCCGTTCAGAAGAATAACCTTTTATCGCCTCCACCGCCCTGTCTCCTGTCCATACGGTAGGATGCAAGCGCTCGGGCAAAGCATACGCTTTCGCTCCGTGGGCATTCCACTCCACCCCTGTACTGTCGGGATTCAGGCCGAAAGCCTGCGTATTGAACCATTTACGATAATCACTCATAAAATAAGGAGACTCCACACGTCCGCTTTCATCCAGAATAGTCACTTCGAATCCATGCAACACATTCTGCGGATGCCAATGCATCTTTCCTATTCCCAATGTGTGATAGCCCAAGTCTTTCAACATCTGCGGCATTTCATATGGATAATGCTCTGCCACCTGTCCATATCCTAACAAGCCATGATGCCAGGGAGACATACCCGTCAGCATACCCGCACGTGCCGGAGTACTGCTTGGAGCAGCCGTATAGGCATTACAAAACAAATGCCCATCGGCTGCCAAGCGATCCACATTTGGAGAAATCACAGCTTCATTTCCCGCACATCCCAATGCATCCCAACGTTGTTGGTCAGTCATTATCAAGATGATATGCGGTTGCTTTTTTTCCGGTTGTGCAGCCTGTCCGGACATAGCGGACAAACCAAGGCTACCGGCCATACACCATCCTACATAGTTATACTTTTTCATTACTTATCAGTTTTTAGAAAATAAAATGTCCAATTCCGCTACCCCCATGCTCTTTTGACCATCCACTGTTGACAAGGCATGGAAACGGATGTAGCGTCCTTTATGCGTCTGCCGGAAAATTACCTGCTGTTCTACAGGATTGTTCTGAATATTGGCAAACTCTCCACGGGCTGCCTCTTCCCATCGGATTCCATCCAAAGAGATCTCAATCATATATTTTACAACAATTCCATTAGCCCATCGTGCCTGATCAGGCAGATAGCTTATACCGGTCATTTCCTTTGCTGATTGCAAGTCAACCTCAAGCACATCTTTTCCAACCCAAGTTGTATGCTGGTTTTCATCAAAAACAAGCATACCGGCTTTATCAGGCAAGGTACTCCAATGAGCCTTACTGCCGGTAAAAGTACGCGTAGCAGTTGTTGACTTTTTCTTTCCGTCCACTGCTATCGCTTTAATAATCCGATCACCGTCTGCCGGAACAGGCGACTGGTAACGAGGGCTTACACCAGGTTGTGGCTCTTTACCATCTGTAGTATAATAGATAGAAGCATCCTTATTGCTGCATACCAACTTCACCTCTCCATTCTTATTTCTGGTAATCACAGGAGCATCCAGCGGAGTTTCCGCTTTAAAGACCTGTATTTCTGCCAGACAAGGTGCCTCCCATGCATCTGTTATCCGTATTCGCAGACGTGAAGCAGTGACTTCGGGAAAACGCAGAATCCGTTTATAACCGATAGTAGTCTGTTCATCCAATTTCTGCCAATTCCCATTATCAAAATATTCTACAACAAACTGCTTTACTCTTTGCCCTTTCTCAATAAACTCTTGCAATAACAAACGGTTGAAAGTTAATTCTTTTCCAAAATCCACTTCCAGTACAGGCGTTTTTGTATCAGCTTCCCAATATGTACCTCGGTTGCCATCCAAAGTATATTTCAACTTCTTACGGTTCTTGCCCGTTACTTTCATTTTCTGATTAACGAGATTCTTCTTTAGTTCAGAGGTATATCGCCGATACCATTCTACCAAACGCAAGGAATCCTGCTCAGGAATCAATCCTTCTTGATTGGGGGTCAGATTAAGCAATAACAAACTGTTACGTCCCACACTCTCATAATAAATGTCAGTCAATTGGGACAATGATTTCAGTTTATGGTCTTCCGAAGCATGATAATACCAACCGGGACGGATGGATACATCAGTTTCTGAAGGAATCCATAACGTACCATCCGCATGTCCGCGCATCCACTGTTTACCATTTGGTATCCCCTTATCATAGAATTCCGGCTTTCTCACTGTACTCCAATGCTCTTCCAAAGCGTACCCTTCCTCATTGCCTACCCAGCGGATGTTCTGTGCACTTCCACCATGCACCACACAGTTGGGTTGCAATTCATATACCATTTCTGTCAAAGATTCCCATGGATAGTAATCTGCGGTAATCTTTCGGGTATGTAAGGAATCCGTACTATAATAACCACGTCCCCCGTTGGCGCCGTCAAACCAAAACTCATACAATTTCCCATAATTAGTCAGCAATTCGCGCAACTGATTGCGGAAGTAAGTGATGTATTCCGGTTTTCCATAATCAGGATGGTTACAATCCCAAGGAGAAAGGTATAATCCCACTTTCATCCCATACTCATGGCAAGCATCCACAAATTCGCGTACCAAATCGCCTTTTCCGTTCTTCCATGGAGAATTCTTCACACTGTATTCCGTATAAGCCGACGGCCACAAACAAAACCCGTCATGATGCTTGGCAGTAAGGATCACTCCTTTCAGTCCCGCTTCTTTACAAGTCCGTATCCATTGACGACAGTCTAACTTAGTCGGATTAAAGATGGCAGGGGACTCGTTGCCATATCCCCACTCCATATCCGTATAAGTATTCACGCTAAAATGAACAAATGCCGTTGTTTCCATCTGCTGCCATTGCAATTGTACTGGTGTAGGTACAGGCAAGGTCTGTGCCTTTACCGGAAAGCATAAAACTCCCAGTATTACACTTAATAAGAATGTCTTATTCATTGTCTTTATTTTACAAAGTCTGTATCGTTATATTGGATTTGCAATTTCTTCAACTCCGCCTGCATATCAGCCAATACTTCACTATAAGCAGGATCATTGATTACATTGTGCATCTCGGCAGGGTCTTTTTCCAAGTCATAAAGTTCCCATGCATCAATGTCATTGTAGAAGTGAATCAATTTATAAGGGTCTGTACGTACTCCATAGTGACGTTTCACCATGTGTTCGGCAGGATATTCATAAAAATGATAATATAATGATTTACGCCAGCCCGCAGGCTTCTTTCCTTTCAATAAAGGTAACAAAGACTCGCCTTGAATATCTTCGGGTACTTTTACACCTGCCAGTTCCAGGAAAGTAGGTGCATAGTCTATATTCTGTACCATTTCAGTTATATCACCTTTCCTGTCAAATCCTTTCGGCAAACGCATTATCAACGGAGTACGCATGGATTCCTCATACATGAAACGCTTGTCAAACCATCCGTGCTCTCCCATATAAAATCCTTGGTCTGATGTATAGACAACTAATGTATTATCCAGCAACCCGTTTTCTTCCAGATAATTGAGCACACGTCCTACATTATCATCCAGTGATTTGACTGTTTTCATATAGTCGCGCATATAACGTTGGAATTTCCAATTAGCCAAATCCTTTCCTTGCGGATTCTTCTGATAAAAATCATCGATCACAGGACCGTAGAATGCATCCCACGCGGCACGCTGTCTTTCGTCCATACGTCCGATAAAGCTTTCATACAATGATTTCAAACGGGATTCCTTGTCAGGGCGGCGCATTTTCAGATCATATATCATATCCATATCTTTCACAATACTCATCTCCTGAGCCGCAGCTGCGGAACGGCCCTCATAATCGTCAAAGAAATTATCGGGTAAAGTAAATTCTTTATCTTCGTATAAGGCTAGATTACAGGTATCCGCCATCCAATTACGATGAATAGCCTTATGATGAATAAGCAGACAGAAAGGTTTTTCTTTATCGCGCTTATTTTCCATCCAGTCTATGGCATCATCGGTAATCAGATTAGTGATGTACCCATGTCTCTGAATGGTATCATTGGTTTGTGTGATGAAATCCGGATTATAATAATCACCTTGTCCGGGAACTATTTCCCAATAAGTAAAGCCTGTCGGCAAACTTTCCAAATGCCATTTCCCAATTAATGCAGTCTGATAACCCGCTTTCTGCAATAGTTTCGGAAAAGTTTGCTGCGATGAATCAAATACGCAGGTAGAGTTATCATAAAATTTATTCTCACAACTATGTTTGCCCGTAAGCATACAAGCACGACTAGGGCCACTCAGAGAGTTTGCGACAAAACTGTTTGTAAAACGTACCCCCTCATTGGCTATCCGATCCAAATTGGGTGTATCCATATAACGTTTGTCATAGCAACTCATCATTTGAGCTGTATGATCATCCGTCATAATATAGACAATATTCAAAGGTTTTTCTGTTACCGGCTCCGTACAGCCGGTCAGAGCGGATATCGCCAATAGTCCGCCATAAATCAATTTGTTTTGATGTTCCATTTAATGGTAATGACTTAAAGTTTAAAAATAAGTTGATCCTTTGTCGCCAAACAAAGGTACTCTCTATTTATATGGCAATCGGGAAAGGAATGTTCCTAAAGAAATAAGATATTTTTTTATAAGGTTTGAAAGTTTATCATCACACTCTTTCATTTGGATAAATCGCATCCGATTTTCTCAAATGGAAGCCGGGGGAATCCATTGATCCGTTGATAAATGAGCGCATCATCCTTAAATCCCTTCAACGGATCAGCAGCATCCACAAACCCTGGATCCGAACCGGTAGCCCAATTGTTATACAATTCCAGCCATTCGCTCTGTCCGCGCACCACATTTCCTATCTTATAAAACAAGTTTCCTTCTATCACATTGCCTTTTGGATAAGAAGTGTCATTGTCCCAATATGCAGCGAGCAAAGGATAGGCCGTACTGTAAGGAGGATTTTTATAATTGACTGTTTGCAAACGCTGGTCAATTATCGCACCTTTCTCTATCATGAATTTGCCCCAGCCCTGCATACGCGCATCTATATGAATGGCAACAGGAGAATCTATAAATATATTATGCCGGTAATGATTATTATGTCCCCCACCGATTAGTACCGGCAAAGACCCTGCTTTGTGATAAATATTACCATAAACTTCCGCTCCGCAAGCTCCGTCATCATGATAAGTAGCCATTACACGATGGCGCGGACTCAATTCATGAAAATAACAATAACGGATAACATTTCCCTGCTCCGAAGGATCACGACCATAATAAACAGCTCCCTGATCATCGACTTCAGAACACACATTCGTTATGTCACACAGTTCTATCACATGGTTATTTCCATGAAACAGGATAGCCATGCTGGGCGCATCATAGATGTCACATTTAGAGATGCGGTTACCCACACCATCCATCCATATTCCGGGACGATAGGATTTCTCAATCCGGTTATAATCATGTATCCGGCAATTCTCCACATAGTTTCCGGCAGAGGTCAATGAGGCTCTGTCTCCTCCTCCAGCAGGTTCAAGGCAAACCATTGACGCCAAGGCGCACCTGTCATAAATCCATATACCGTATGCTGCCCTGTATGAATCATTTTATGTATCGTGTCAATGCTTTCCACACAAATCATGTCATCGGCATAACCGTGCGCAAAGTATCCGCTTATCCACATATTCTCTACCGATTTCCAACTCGAAGGGCGCTCTTCCTGATATCCGAATACAGGGAAAGGAGCCTCTTTCCCTTCCTTAGCCATCCCCGATTCCTGTATTTTTCCAATCATAACCGTAGAGATTCGGCCAACGGGCTATTCGCAGAGACTGGCCATCCGCAAAGATTTCCGTCCATGCCGCCTGGCTGGGCCTTCCGAAACCTGTAGCGTGCAGGGCCACCAGCTCCATCCGGTTTTTCTTGAAGTCAAGCTCTCTTATCAGACTTGCGGGCAGAAGCGGATCGCCCAAGCGGAAGTCACTGGGAAAATAACGGATAGGATCCCCTTCCTTCTGTTCCTCCGGAATAATTTTATATGATTTCTCCGGCGCATTCGGATTATGGGGATCCGCATCCTCGCCTATCGTCCAGTTAATTCCGATCTGGCATTGCGGCTCACGGCTTTTGATGGTTCTGTATATGCCTTCTACCGGCCAGCGATAACCAGGTTTCACCCAACTTCCATCAAACCAGAACTCCACTATTTTAGTATATTTTTCCGTGATGTCCATCAGTTCGTCCAATTGCTTCAACATGTATGTATTGTACTTCCTGTCCGACTCCACATTGACTTTCCTGTCCCACAACGAGTAATACAGTCCCAGCTTCATGCCTTGTCTCTTACATTCCCTAGCTACGGCTTCAATCACATTCGTTTTATTCCCGAACTTGCCACGTCATAATCAGTATATTTACTGTCCCAAAGACAAAAGCCCTCATGATGTTTTGCCACCAAGATGATATACTTCATACCGGCATCTTTCGCTGTCTTCACCCATTGACAGGCGTCAATCTCCGCAGGGGCATAAGTTTCCACCGGAAAAGATCCGTCTGACCATTCCACATCATGGAATGTATTGATACCAAAATGAATGAACATACCATACTTGCGCTTGATCTGATCTTTCTGGTATTTTGAAGGTTTTTCAGAAGGTATTGCAGTTGAGATACCCGGTTGTGCCTGTGCTACTTCCAACGAGCACAAGAATAAAAATAATAATAACAGTTTTTTCATATTGATTTATTTTTAGAATAAGTCTTGCTTTTTATCTCCATTCATCCGATTTATACACACCGATGACAGCATAACCTCATGCCTTATCCCTCACCTTGCGCACGTTACTTTCAGACCGGAAACAGAATAGAGATTATAGTCCATATCCACTTTGCTTTCAATAACAGCAAAACAAAAAGTCTTTTATTTAATGGCAATTGTGCGGGGGATATTCCTAAATCAAGGAATCTCTTTATTGTGAACTTTCCGCATAATTTAACGAATAAAGTTCGCTTTTTCACGAACTTTCAAGAAAGGACTTCTAATTCTCCTATCCCATGTGGTAATTAAGGGTATCTAGCATTCCACTACCCTATATACATTCCCTTTGACAGTATGCACCCGCCCAACAGAGGCAGAATGCGGCTCAGACTGTAAGCGGTCATGCTCCTTATGACCGAAGGATGAATGGATTTCATACGCCCGAACAACTGGGTGACGGAAAAGGTCAGTACCTTCTGCAGATCATCCTCTACCATAGCGAAGCGGAAGCAGAGGCGGAATACTCCTCTTCGGGTACGTGTTTGTAGAACTTTAGCATAGTGCAGATGGGGGTCGGGCACATCGTTTTCCAGACATGCCACTTCGGTTACCTCGGTCAGTACATTGAAACAGAAGTGGTAGTGGAAGGTGAGAAAGGTGGTCACTTCCTGCATCAAGGAATGCGGCTTAGCCTTCTTCTGCACGTCTTTCAAGTGAGCAGAATTCTCCTCTGCTTTTCTGGCTGAAGCTGTCGAAAGGACTGATTCCACTTTTTTGCCGGGATTTCTCCTGAAAAACTATTCTTGTTATCCTGCAAGTTGCCTTTACCATTTTCAGCAAAAGTAGTGGAACTTGGCACAAGTTATGGTGAATCTTGGTACAGGATACAGTGCATCTTAGTACAAGTTGCGGTAGAACTTGATACACAGTACATACGTATATACAGGCATACGCTACCGTATGTGCAGCCCGACACATACATACGTGTAGACTCATACGTCAGTAACGTGACAGGTCACATGTTACTAATGTTACCGGATGTGTTGCTTTGGTCGTTTACTTCAAAAGAACCGGTCGTTTTTTTTAAATGTCCTTATGTTTTTGGTAAATGCCAGTACCTTTACTTAAAAGGTCAGCATGTCTTGATGAAAAGGCCGGCATGTTTCATGAACCAGCTTAGCTGGTCCGACGGACAAGCCTATCATGTCCGGCAAACCAGCCAAGTCGGTTCATTACACTATCCTCTCACTATGCAGGTGTTCACTTTTCTCCTTTCATTCTGTCATTTCATTTAAAACACACTAGTTATCAATTGGTTAAAAACTGTAAGATCTCCCCTCATTCCCGTTTCATCTGTAGATTCTCCTCCCTTCACAGGAAGGAGTGAAGATACAGAGTGGAGGAAACTGAAAGGGGATGACGGGAAGTCCTGTCACTACCGGAACGCCTGTCAGCAGGGCGTTTTCAAAAGTAGATGAAAGGAAGAAAGAAGAATCTATCTGTTCAAAACCAGTCACGTATACTATCAATCTTTTAGATCAGCAAAACCTTGCAAAGTGGATTGGTCAGCAGGATGAATAGACCCATCTCCGCGAAGAGCAATATTCAACAAATAATTAGCTTTATTTTTCTGTGCATAATCATATTCAGCCTTCACTTTCACTGTAAAGATTCATTTTTCACCTCCACATTGAAAATCATTCCAGCCACTAACCTTTCCCAATCTTCTTTTTCCCAATTGTTTCACCTTCATATTAGGCTTGCCAAAATACACTTCTTTAACCAAAGTTTCCGTACCAATGAGCCGAACAACATACTCTTCACCTGTTTGGGTAGAGAAAGCCAATACACCATCCCCTCCTGTCTTTACGGAAACTTTCCTGCCATCTCTGCATCTCAACACTTCACATTTCTTGTCACCCCAAGGATTCTGTAATCGACAAAGATTCCCTTTTAAACTCTTCACACCTACTTGTGTAACCTCAGCCGAATTATTCCTACTTGCAGAAACGAGAAATGCCCCTCTTGCCAACAAAATAAATGCCATAGGAATAGAATCCCATGCAGCAGGCACAGCAGGGAACACTCTGATTTTCCCCTCGTTGCTTTGGAGCATCATTTCATTTATGCCCGTGCAATAATTGCTCATGGGTTCCATACCGCACTGAAAGAAATCATGTGAGCGTATCATATACGTGTCTTTCAACAGATTGTGCACAGAAGCAAGATCGTAAATATTGTCAGGATAACCGGTCACATTGTGCATCAATCCTTGTGGATACATCTGATGTACATTCACCCCGTTCCATATATACTTCAAGGCCACATCTCCTTCTCCCATTCGAGCGGCTATCTGCGGATAAGGATAATGCGCGTTACACTCGTCATCGTGTTTCAACAGATTCACAACAGCTTTTCCCAAGCGAGTGTCTTTATCATCAATACCAATCAGCCCTGCCGGAAAAGCTACGGCACCACCGTTACCCCAAATCCATGGAGAATAACGCTTTTCCGTATAATACTCCTCGGCAGGAGAGATTACTTCGCCACATTCACCAAACTGCTGATAGCCTCTTTCCCATAAATGATTGAGTACGTGACGCCACTGTTTCACCTCATCTTTGTCTACGTTCAATATTTCCGCCGCACGGATACAATCTTTGAAAAGCCTTTCGATGCAATTGCGGTCACTGATAGGATTCTTCACATAAGCGATAGGGGCCGACTCATACAAAGAAGCTTTCAAAAAATATTCATTTTTTTCTTCATCCCATTCCAACCTGTCTAAATAAAAATGAGAAGCTTTCTTCATAAACGTATATGCCCTTTCTTTCAAGAATTCCTCGTCTCCCGTAAATTCGTAATAATCCCAAAAGAGAGAAGCTATCTGTGAAGCAGGAGTAAAATTGTTCCTCAGATAGCGTTTGTCCTTTCCCCATTGTACACCGTTGAAATTATGCGCTTCGGTAATGAGCAATGCATCATGCTCCGCTCCATACTCCTTTGCCAGTTTCTCAGCAAACGGTATCATCTTGAAGTAAGTGTCGAGATAAGGTTTCATCAGCCGCCAATCGTTTTGCGCACACAATCCCCAATATTCCTGCTGCTGGTTCCAATGATGCGGTGTCCCCCAATTAAGTACATCACGGTTCCAACGCCAAAGTCCCCCATTAAAAGCCAGCGGAAACTCACCTCGCGAACCAGCAGACATCAGATAGCGATGCAAGTAATAGATATTCTCCAAATAATCATCACCCAACTTCACAAACGAATTGGACCAGAAATTGCGATACCACTCATCTTTCTCGCGACGCAACTCATCTACCCCCTTCGCTTCTGCCTCATCAAGTAATTTCTTTGCTGCATTTACCGGATCCTTATCTTCGCGATCAGTTACTACACTGACCATAATTGTGAACTTACATTTATTTGTCCGCCATTCGGCACGACGCATATTCACCGTTTCCGGTTCCTCGGACGACTCTACCACCCTGCAAGCTACAGCAAAGTGCAGTCCACCATCCGTTTCTTCCAATATCATTTCGCGAGCATCAGCCATTGCACGCATCTTACCAAGCCCCACTGAAGGGTTCTTCGCAAACCAACCTCCATACCATCCGGTAAAGGAACGGCTCCCCAGTCTTTCCAACGAAACCGTAGCTACCGAATGATTTCCCAACATTTCAGGATCAGGTATATTTTCACATTCCACTATCCATACATTACGATCTTGCGCCAACCAAGTACGAATAGTTGTAGCAGAATAACCCGTAACCGCACGATATGTATTCTCGGCATTTGCCAGCGATAACCGCCCCTCAAACTCTTCCAAATGCATCCAACTGAATACCGGTGCACCAAAATCGATCTTCAGACGAGCCGCATGCTTCAACAATGACATTCCGTATTCTTCTGGTTGTGCCTTTGTCCACAAATCATTTTTATTGATTTGCAATTCGATGCCATTGTCATGATTCCACACCATGCCGCCTATATCACCATTACCCATCGGAAAGCCTTCCGCCTCCAGTTGCGTAGGTGAAAAATAAACGATATCATGTTTGGAGAGGTAATCGTCATCTACCTCAAAAGGAGCAGACTGCATTTTCAAATAAGTATAATCTATATTTTTCGCATTTGCCGCTATTCCTCCGGCAAGAAAGAAATACAACATAATCAGTTTTTTCATATTCATGGTATTTACAGAATACAACTGTGCTTATCTAAAATAAAAGATGTTACATACACAAACAGAAAAGACATAAAAGAGAAGGGTTCCTTACACACTCTCTTTTATATCTTCTCCTTAAAAATGATTCTCTTTTTTATATTAATATCCTATAGCCGGTTCATTAGCTATTTTACTCCAACCCGGATTTTGATAAATCGTTGAACTTTCCAAGTCATCAGGATTTGAAGAGGTAAGTGTAAAGTTGATAGCAGAAATAGGCTCTAAGTAATTGGCTGGTATCCAGGTATAACCATCGTATAACAAGTTATTCTTTTTTACAATCTGATTAACACGCAAATAACTGCTGTTTTCTTTGTTGGATACATTAGGTTGCTTATCTGAAGCACCTTCTGGAATCAACAAACTATTACCAGCTTCATCAACATACAATTTTTCCAGTTCGCCACCCCATAAATTAAATCCTTCAACTTGATAATTTTCTACTTGGTCCAAAGCACGCCAACGTTTTAAATCACGCATACGGGTACCTTCACTCATTAGTTCTATGCGTCTTTCACGACGAATATTATATAAGGTGGGGTCTACTAACTGACCGGCAGAATACTTAGCCCAATCATTTTCTTTAGACAAATCGGTAGCAGCAATTGTCATATCGATATTATCAGACACACCTGCACGACTACGAATCTCCTTCCAATACTTTATCGCTTTTGGATCCAAGCTTCCATTTTTTTCATAGCAAGCTTCAATATAATTCAAGTTAGCTTCAACAGATCTGAAAAGAAGACATCCATACGTATTGACTGCACCAGAACCGATTACAACTTGAGCTGGATCATAAGTCAAGAATTTACGAACCGTATAACCTGTCGGGCATCTATCATTGGTCTGCTCCAATATCTTAGGATATTTATATGTCTCATATGGATCAAGCCTTGAACAATCACTAGGAGCACCCATAAATAACTGTAAACGGTCATCTCTGTCTTTTTTAACATTTTCAATCGTCACGTCACCAGCATAGCCAGAATTTGGCGCATAAATAGGCAATCCATTCTTCATTAAACATGCATCTACTAAACTACGAGTATATCCTAAATCCCCTCCTCCTTTGCAAAGATAAGAACTTACACTATGAGTAACACCCTGCACAGAACTGTATGCTCTCCAAAACAAGACTTCATCTATCGGTTCCATATCAACAGCCGAAAACATTTCAAAATAAGGATTCCAGTTATAAGGATTCGAGTCCGGATTATATATACCGGTATTTTTTGTCAATGAAATACGATCGGCTACTTGAGCAGAAGCATCCATTGCCTGTTCCAAAAACCAATCTACTTCCTTGTCTATATCAATAGAAAAGCCAGCATTATATTCTTGCTGTGCTCCTGGCCATCCCGGACCACCCGGCACACGGTCTGTACCTTTATGGTATTTCAACCAGGTAGCCTCAAACAAAGCTACACGAGACTTAAACAACAATGCCACATTTTTTGTCAATCTATTCTTACCATTATCGGTAGTCAATGACATCAATTCAATAGCTCTATCTAAATCCTCTATAATAAAACGAGCCACTTTATTACGAGGCTGTCTTTTACTTTCCTCCTTCAACACTTCTGTTTCATCAGGTAATACTTCCGTTACAATAGGAAAATCACCGAGACTTACCAATTTATTGAAATACTGGTAGGCACGCAAAAAATACATTTCTCCAATGTAATGTTTTATCATTACTCCATCGCCTTTTATACTTCCGGCCTCATACTTGGGTAATACTTGTTGGAAGAAATAATTCGCTTTACGGATTTCTGTAAAATCCCATGCTCCTTTATCAGCAGGAGTACGTTTTTCTCCCGGTACCCACAACGCGGTAGAAGCATCCGTTGCGGCCTGGTCATCCGAATTGTTATCAGTTTTTACTAAAGAGATATCAAAATTAAGATAGGATGGGAATTTATATTGTTGAATAGAATAGGCAGCCAAATCACTTTCTGAATTAAAATAAGCATCCGGGGTTATTTTATCCAACGGTTCACAATCTAGAAAATCATTGCAGGATGTCAATACCACTGAGGTAAATAACATGGCTACAGAAGCTACTGTATTTTTTATGTAAGACATATTGTATTTCTATTTAAAAATTAACATTCAAGCCAAAAGATATCACTTTAGATAATGGATAAGTCTTTCCTGATCCCCAATCTCCGGCAGCTAGTGTTTCAGGATCAAACATACTGGCCAGGCTGGTTCCAGTCCACAAATTATCACCAGACACATATACACGGCATCTATTAATGTGCAATTTATTAATCCATTGTTTAGGTAATGTATAACCAATCTGTAAATTCTTCAAACGGATATAAGACGCATCTTGCAGATAACGAGTTTGTACCTGATGATTCTTGTTGCTGGTAAAGTCCGGTCTCGGATAATACCCGTTCAGATTAGCTCCCATAGGATGGCCCTCAGGACGGAAATAATCAAAATGTTCTTCCATCGCCATTGATTGCCAGATATTATTTACAGCTCCCCAAAAAACAGCACCATTAGTTCCTACAATCGGAGCATAATCTCTTTTACCTACTCCCTGAAAGAAGATAGAAACATCAAATCCTTTATAAGAAGCATCCAAAACCAATCCAAAATTATAACGGGGAGTAGAATTACCAATAATCCTTTGATCGCCCGGATCAGCTAATGTACCTTTACCACCATCTACTTTGCCGTCACCATTTATATCAGCATACATAATATCACCGGCACCCCATTTGTTTCCTAATTGATTTTGGCCACCATTAGGTAAAGATGCCAAATGCTCTTTCATTTCTTCATCTGTTTTTGCAATACCTAATGAAGTATACCCCCAAATTTCTCCACTCATTTTTCCTGCATACCAGTCACTGAAAGCATTTGTAGTATTGGGATATTTCACCACTTTTTGCTGGGCATCAGCCAAATTAAACTTCACTCCATAATCTACTTCTCCTATTCTATCGCGCCATGAAAGTTCTATTTCAAAACCATAAGACTTCATATCAGCATTATTTACTATAGCAGGAGCAATACCCAAAACTAAGGGTAATTGTGGAGCAGGACCTACCATATCGACAGTCTTGCGTACAAAATAGTCAAAAGAACCTGTCAATCTATTAGAGAAAGCACCAAAATCAAAACCTACATTAAAAGAACGCACACGTTCCCATGTCAATAATGTACTAACCAATGAAGGAATATCTGCCGTATTTGTTTTTCCTCCATTCACCAGCCAATTACCGGAATTGCTTTTCACGGGTAAGATTTCATAGAATGGGTACAAATTCGATGTATTTTGATTTCCCAATTCACCCCAAGAGCCTCTCAGTTTAAATTGATTGACAACTGATTCCAGCGGTTTCCAAAAATTTTCTCTGGCCACATTCCAACCTAAAGAAAATGAGGGGAAAAAGTTCCAACGCTGATCTTTCATAAAACGGGAAGTTCCATCATAACGTCCATTTACTTCCAGCAAATATTTCTCCTTATAATTATAATTCAAGCGCCCAAAGAAACCGGCAGTAGCCCAATGGTTATAACCGCCCCCCGCTACGTCCTGCTCAGTAGAAGTATCAATTGTAGGTAAATCTGGTACAATAATGCCATCACGCTGAGCACTTAAAGTCCTCACATTTTGATGCTCGGCATTAAATCCACCCATTACTTTGAAATAATGGTCACCCAACTGGCGAGAGTAATCCGAGAAAAGATTGACTGTATAAAATTCATTCTTTGTTCCTTTTTCAATTACTCTGGACTGACCTGGCTGCGTCGCATTAGTGATAGCTATAGCATAAGGTTCTCCATTGGCGTCATGGGCATAAACAGCTTGTCTGTCAGTATGAGTAAAATTAGTTGTAATACGCATATTGCCCTGTAAGTGAATATTCCATCCTGGCAATGGAGTGACATCCAACTGCAATTGTTGGAAGTTCTGATCCAAATCTTCCTTCATTCGTCCTCCTTCTTTTAATGGTATAATCTCACTGTTATCCGCCCAATATCCTTGTGGGTCAGTAACAAACGCATTAGGCCATTTACGCATTATTTGGTGGAAAAATAATTGATTCAAATAAGAAGGAGCTTCATAATTAGTACGAAACCATTTGGTATTATAAGAGAGACTTATGTTTTTGTTTATTTTCGCATTGATTTTCCCATTTACAGAATAACGATAATAACTTTCGTCAGCATAATTCAACAAGCCTTCCTGATCCATAAAATTGCCGGACAGATAATAAGAAAAACGTTCCGTACCACCACTCAAGCTCAAGCTGTGTTCCTGAGACATGGCATGGTCTTTGAAAAATACATCATACCAATCGGTATTAGCATTTGCCCAGTTGTGTGTATATGTATTTGAAGTTGTAACCGGAATAATTTTTCCTACTTCTCCACGCTGATAAGCCAAAACATTAGCTATTTGCTCATCACTAAAATAAGCTGCCTGTCCACCATTAGTACGTGCATCATTATAATAATGCATGAAGCGATAGGAATCCATCATATCATAATCAGTAAGAGGACTATTAAAACGAATATTAGTATTATAGCTTACTACCGGTTTACCAGTCTTTCCTTGCTTAGTTGTAATCAAAATAACCCCAAACGGAGCGCGAGAACCATAAATAGAAGAAGCCGATGCATCTTTCAATACAGAAATGCTTTCAATATCCAACGGATTAAGCAAGTTCATATTACCCTCTACACCATCTATCAAAATCAATGGAGAACCAGTGGAGCCTTTACCGATTGTCCCTGCACCACGAATAGATACGGAAGGAGTATTATTCAACTGTCCACCTTTAGCGTCAACCCCAAAGGTCATTCCCGGTACTAATCCCTGTAAAGCCTGAGATACATTTTGTACAGGACGAGATTCTAAAGCCTTTTCCCCTACTTGACTGACAGCACCTGTCAAATTCACTTTTTTCTGTGTTCCATACCCTACTACTACCACTTCATCCAACACTTCTGTATCTTCTTTTAAAGTCACAGTGACAGGGACACCTACTTTTGATTTCACAACAGACTTACTATAACCTATATATGAAATCTCTAAAGTAACTTCCTTATTAGAAACCACCAATTCAAAGTTTCCATCCATATCAGTCACAGTACCGTTTGTAGTCCCTTGTTCCAACACAGTAGCCCCGATCACGCTTTCTCCCATATTGTCCACTACTTTTCCGATTACTTTAAAAGTAATCTGCTGCACAGTCTGTGTATTGTCAGCATTAGTAGTCAAGACAATCTTCTTATCCAAAATGGAATATTTCACATTTGTACCTTTAAATACCTTCTCCAGCACCTTAAAGATATCACCGTTACGGGAAGTGACTGATACACGACGATTTAAATCAATAAGCGTATTATCAAAGAAGAAATCAAATTCTGATTGTTTCTCAATTTCTTTCAAAATTTCCCCTACAGTCTTATTCTGTACCTCCACATTGACTATAGCCTTCTGCGCATACGATTCGGATGCATGAGCCAGTCCTAGGGAACAAGCAAAGAAAAGAGTAAATAGTTTCATAGTTCTTGGGATTTTCTTCGAGGAGAGCCATAGATGATTTGGTATCCTCGAAAATTGGATACTACAATTATTTTTCATACTTTTGTAATGACTTAAGTTTTAAAATTAGTTGATTAAGCTTGTCGCCAAACAAGCTTTAATTTGAAAACCGATTTTCCATACGGGAAGATACGCCAATATTTTCCCGTATGTTTTTTGTTACTTTAAGGTGATAGTTCTTTCATATTATATTCAATTTAAGGTTATTTGATTAATAAATCTCTATATGGGTCTTTTTTTGCGACGCATCCTTACCGTCTACATATTTCCAGTGTATATTGGAAGATAATTTAAAGTATTCCAGAATACGCTCCAAACGCTGACTGGTAAAAGTCCCGGTAAAAGCAGCCTTACGTGCAGGATTTTTCTGAATGAACACCACATTATATCGCTTTTCTAAAATCCGTAAAGCATCCTTCAAAGAAGTATTATCAAAAATAATCTTGCCGTCCTTCCATGAAGTTTCCGTTTCACCGGAAGTCTCAAGTAAACGTGCTGTACCTTTTTTTGAATCATACACAACTTTCTGACCGGGGTTTAACACAATCTGTTTTTTGCGGACACCTTCTTGGAAACTGAAGTTGACTTTACCTTTGATTAAAGTAGTAGATACCTCAGGAGACTCTTCGTAAGCCTCTATATTAAAACTGGTTCCTAACACCTCTACCTGTGAACGGTGAACCGTAGACACAATAAAATGTTTCTCCACATCTTTAGTTACTTCAAAATACCCTTCCCCCTTCAACTCAACTTTTCTCTCCTTGCTATTCTTAAAAGAAGAAGGATATCGCAAAGAGGATTCTGAATTCAAAAAAACCACCGTACTATCGGGTAACACTACTGAAGTAGTCATTCCCGGGTTTGTCCTAGCTTCCAACATTTGTACATCTGCATCCTTTCCACCATAATGTTCTACCAAAAAAGTAGCAAGCAGTGGGAGAAATAACACGGCAGCAACACGCTGTGCCCACTCCCACCAAGCCACCTTCCTTCTTTCAGTCTTTTTACCTTTTACCTTAACTAAAGCCTTTTCTGTATTTACATTATTAATTACATGAACGGTATCAGCCGCTAAATAAAGTATTTCCATCTGCTTTACTATCCGGCGATTTTCTTCAGACTCCTTCATCCAATCTTTTACCAGTCTCTGCTCTTCTACCGTTGCAATACCCTCACAATAACGGGGAAGTAACAATTCTATATTCGTTTCATTATACTCCATACGTATGTTTTTAAGTCCTTCTACTTATATGGCAAGCGAGAAAAACACATTCCTAAACAAATATGCATTTATTTTCAAAAATATATTTTCATAGAGAAACTTTTTCAGGATTTTCACGAGTTACATACCGTACAACTACTTCAGGAGCCTCTCCCACTTCTAGTTCACAAGAAAAAGATAGTTCTTCTCATCCACCTTTTGCAAATGCCATTCGAACTGCAGATCTTTCAAACGCTGTTTTTGTTTTTCGGTGAAAACTTAAGCCTCATGTAGTATATCCTAATGTTTGATAGCTTGTAGCAATCGGTCTATTTGCCCATACCGATTTAAGATAGTGGTATTAATCATAACCGACATCAAAACCTGCCGCCTCGGACAAAGCCCCTCCACATCCTCCAAAGTAGAACATTCAAATTCCCGGTCGACCAATCGAATAAGAAACCATCCAAACATACGTGGAAAAAGATTCCTTTGAAAAAAATTTTGGTTCTTAATTCTATTAGCCATTTGTTCCGTACGCATAACTTCTCCCCAAGGCTCACCTCAATTCATTCTTGTGTGAATACGCCATAAATTATGATTCAAACGACTGGCGTCATTTATTAATTATAATTAAACTGAGTATAACAACGGGGCGCAAAGCGGGAAATAGCGTATTCGTCATGCCCGGTATAGGAACATCCCTCCAATCTATCAAAAGAAATCTGACTTAAGCCGATCCTATTCATCAAATCGGCAATCCGGTCTGCCAATGTATCTTGTAAAGCTAAATCCCGGAAAAATACCTTATAGACATGATCAGATAATTTATATAAAGGAGTTTTTGAAGAATGATCTGACGCTTTTGTCATGAAAGCTCCCTTTTTGCAATCCTTCAATAAAAAGAAGTCAGTTTCTTTTTCCATCTTGTTATATATAATAAGTTTATTGTCTATCTGAAGAGTATTCAATGATAGAGGAATTTCAAACAAATCACTTTTCTGAATGCGGATATCTGTCTGGCTTTCGGTGATATCTTCTTTTAAACTCCGAAACACAGCTTAACTATCCTTGGGAAAGTTGTCCACCACTAAGCAATGATTGGGGATGGACACCTAATGCTCCCTTTAAATCACCACAAAAAATTATTAATATTTTAATAGGAATCATTGCCAAAGGAGGTTGTTTATTATTAGGAGTAGGTCTGACGCCATCAAAGACGAAGTAATAAAACGTTTACATGAAACGGAAAAGCCATTTATGCCACTCGTACAACTCCTATATATAACAATGAGAATATATGGTTCACTGCAGACAAAAACGGAAAAACTTTATATGCTATTTACGCTTTATCAGAAGGAGAGGAACTTCCAGAAACAATAAATGGGCCGGCAATATTCCTAACGGTAAAATGATTCCACTACAAGGCAATAAAAATATAAAATATACCAAAGACAAAGGTGTTCTTACCCCGTAACCTCAAAAACGAACCGATAGTATTATGCTTCAAAGTAAAAAATAATTAAATATATTTCCTATGTGCCCTTTGGGCATACATAATACCCAAGGGCACACTACAAACGACTTTAATCAAGACTTCCTCTAAAATAGTATTCCATAGAATAGAATTACTGAAATACAATATATTTTTTTAGTTTTAAAAGATTATATTTGCACACAAATCAACCTTTAAATAATGAAAACGGAGTATAACTATGAAGACCAATCCCTATTATTAGCCATCAAAAATGGCAATGAGAAAGCATTTGATACACTTTTTAGGAAATACTATCCCATGTTATGTGCATACGGAAACAAATTCGTAGAATTAGAAGATGCAGAAGAATGTGTACAAGATGCCATGCTGTGGCTTTGGGAAAATAAAGATATGCTAGTCATTCAGTCTTCATTAAGTAATTATTTATTTTCTATTGTACATCATCGTGCTATAAACCGTATCAAACAGCAAGAAGTAAAAAGCCGGGTCGAAAACTATTTTTATGAAGAGATGCAATCCCTAATAGATGACACTAATTTTTATCTTATAGAAGAACTGACTATACGTATCCAAGAAGCAGTAGAAACACTTCCTGAATCCTATAAAGAAGCTTTCGTAATGCATCGCTTTAAAAATATGAGTTATAAAGAAATAGCAGAAATTTTAGGAGTATCACCTAAAACCATAGACTACCGCATTCAACAGGCACTAAAACAATTACGTATTGAATTAAAAGATTATTTACCCTTTTTATTGCCTCTATTGATAAAACACGTCTGAACATATACACATTCATTCTTCTCCACCAAATAATTCTAATAATAATTTCTAAAACATAATTAGGAGTCCCATACAAATCGAGACTCCTAATAAAGTTATACAAAAGACATACTAATAAAAGTATTTCATCATTCTACCGACGGCACCTCCAAGATACTACCATAACGATGATATTCAAATGAAATACTTTGCTCTTTGATGTAATGAATCAATTCCACACGTCCATCTTTCACCGGTTTAGCTGTAGCAATATACTTATCAATACGTGCAGCTTCCTCATACATTTCCATCGGAATATCCGCCCCACAAGTACGGATACGCTCATAGTTCTTCATTGATTTCAGGAATCCGGCCAACGCTTCTTCTTTTAAAGGACATCCCA
>CAUHML010000044.1 GCA_959606905.1 uncultured Bacteroides sp.
TAGGTAGCCGCCGTTTTTTATGAAGCCCCTTCAGTAGAAATACCGGAGGGGCTTCATCTGTTTATAAACTTTGCAGGATGATTACTATGAAAAAAATAAAAGAGAGGGCTTCTGTTTGTGAAACGAGGGTGGACGTGCGGCAATTACCTATCACTCCATAATTCTGATTGTTCATAACGCTTGTTTTTATTTAGTTTTCAATAAGTCTCTGAAAAAGCTGAAAGCGGAAGTCAGGCGGTTTCTGACATAGCTTTTCGTTGTGTCGGTGTTTTTTTGCTTTCTCAGCATGGATTGCAGGAAAGGAAGTACATCAGATTGTGCGGGCAGATTGTAGTTGGCTGCTTTTGATACGTTGCCTATCTTAATGGTGACCGCTTTGGCCGGAAGAGCTTGGAACATATCTTCGTCCGTTGTGTCATCTCCCATTGCCATAACGAAATCATAACGTCTGTTAGCCAGCAAACGCTCTACTTCCGAGCCTTTGTTGCAATCCGGTGATTTGACTTCAACCACTTTGTTCCCTTGTAGAATTTGCAGTTTTTGCCGAGTACAGATCGAAACCAGTGCATTGACGAGTTGCTGTGCTCTCAGTGTGCCGAGCCATGCGTCGCTTTCTCGGTAATGCCATGCTAATGCTGTCTCCTTTATTTCCAGATGTGAACGGGGAGTTCTGTCTACAAACATTTGCAGGATAGAAAGAAGTCCTGTCCCCCATTCTGTCTTCTTAATCTTTTTGTGCCAAACCCCGTTTTCTTTATAGAATGCTCCGTGTTCGGCAGCCATAGATACGGGAAGGAGGCCAAACCACTTTTCCAGAATAAAGTGATCCCGCCCGCTATTGATGACTATATGATTGGCGGGATCACTGGCTAATTGTTGTAGAATAGAAATAAGTTCAGGTGTAGGTTTGGCATCTTCGGGATGTGGCTTGAGTGCTGTCAGTGTACCGTCGTAATCCAGCAATATCAGGCGTTGTTTTGCCTGATTGTACTTGAGCTTGATTTGGGCGATAGTGGTGGGCACGATACGTTTTTTCCGTAGCGTATCATTTTGGATACACGTCGTATTCAGTCCGTTGATGAAGTCGGCAGCCCATTTATTGACAGTTTGTACGGATAAAATGGCTTGCATTCGTTGTAAACGTGCCCTTTGATCTTCTTCGGGCATTTCAAGTGCCTGGCAGATGGCGTGCTCTATCTGTTCCGTATCGTTCGGGTTGATTTGGATAGCATCTGTTAATTCTACGGCGGCACCTGCCATTTCGCTGAGGATAAGCACACCCGGGTGATCGCATTTGGCGGCTATATATTCTTTGGCTACCAGGTTCATGCCGTCACGTAGCGGGGTGATCAAAGCAATGTCGGCAACATAATACATGGCGGTCAGTTCTTCCAGCGAGAAGCCATGGTAGAAGTAGCAAACAGGGGTCCAGTCCATTGTGGAGTAGTGTCCGTTAATGGAACCTATCTCTTCATCGATTTTTGTTTTTAATTCTGCATAACTGCCTACATGGTCGCGTGAGGGGACAATGACCATTGCCAGAGTCACTTTGCCATAATATTCGGGATGACGTTCGAGAAAAGTGGAGAAGCCATGTAGGCGGTGCAATATTCCTTTACTATAATCCAGCCTGTCTACCGACAGGATTAACTTGTGTTTGCCGAAAAGTTTTCGGGTGCGGTCAATAGCTTGGTGTACCTTTGCGTTTTCCGAGGCTTTATGGTAAAGCTCATAGTTAATCCCCATTGGTAGTGCGTCTACTCTCACTACACGATTACCGGTTTGTAGTTCATCCAGATTGAAGTCAAGATGAAGGACACGTTCTACGGTGCTAACGAAGTGGCGCATATAGTCATGAGTATGAAAGGCGATAAAGTCTGCACCCAGTAAGCCTTTCAGTATTTCGGCACGTTCCGGCAGAATACGGAAAAGCTCGTAGGACGGGAACGGGATATGGTGGAAATAGCCAATGCAGAGTTCCGGATATATTTTTCGCAACATACCGGGAAGTAACATCAGTTGATAGTCTTGTATCCACACCTTGTCTCCGGGACGTATCAGCCGGCAAATTTCATCGCAGAAAAGTTGGTTGACCTGCTGATAGGAGTGCCAAAAACATTTTTTATATAAGGTATAGGCGTAAAAATAGTGGCATAAAGGCCAGAGGGTACTATTGCTATATCCTTCGTAATAGTTCTGAATCTGTTTTTCCGATAAGAAGACCGGGTGAAAATTCATTTCCTGTAACTTCTCATTCATTTCTTGACGGTCTTTTTCGTTGTCTGTACATACGCCGGGCCACCCTATCCAATGTTTCTCATAAGAAGTTTGGAGAGAATCCAAACCTGTTGCCAGCCCGCCTTCACTGCGTGAAAAGACGAATGTTCCATTTGAACCGGCTGCTTTGACAGGTAATCTGTTTGATATAATATAAAGTTTCATATCTGTTTATAGGCAAAGCGTATACCAATTATTGTATAAGAGTGGTTAGCCGCTTGTTTTCAGTAGGTTATAAAAAGCTTCTTATATATTCTACCTTCCCAAAATGGAAATAACCTTCCAATTTGAAAAATCCTTTGTTTTTTCTCTTTCAGAAATTGCCGAAAAGTACTAACCTTTTCAAAATAGAATGCCTTTTTCAAAATGGAAGGGTTTCTTGTAAGGATAGATATTCTGTGAGATGTTTATAACTTTCTGTATATTAGTATGTTATGTGTTTTCTTGCTTTTGTGGCACGCATTTGGCATAAAGACTGGCAAGTAAAACTAATAATAATCACTTAAAAGAAAAAAACATGGAAATTACATTATCATTTATTTTCTGCCTGTTAAGCGGCTTCGCCTGTTTCTGGTTATTCTGGAAATGTGTAGACTGGTTTGAGAATATTTAAAAAAAGAAGGAGAATTGATTATGTACACAGTATTATTTGTATTAGGTATTGCGATCTTCGGTTATTTGATGTATGTACTCGTCAAACCCGAGAAGTTTTAAAGTAACACACACAGTTTAAGGTAAAAAGTATATGAATACAGAAATTTTAGGCGTGGTTGTTCAGATTGCTTTGATGGTGATTCTGGCTTATCCATTGGGAAAATACATTGCCAAGGTCTATAAAGGAGAAAAGACCTGGTCTGATTTTATGGCTCCTGTCGAAAGAGTTATCTATAAAGTTTGTGGAATCAATCCTGACGAAGAGATGAACTGGAAACAATTCCTGAAAGCATTATTGATATTGAATGCTTTTTGGTTTTTCTGGGGAATGGTGCTTTTGGTTTCACAAGGTTGGCTGCCTTTAAATCCGGACGGTAACGGTCCGCAGACTCCTGATCAGGCGTTCAATACGTGTATTAGTTTCATGGTTAACTGTAACTTACAGCATTATAGCGGCGAGAGCGGATTGACTTATTTTACACAATTGTTCGTCATCATGCTTTTCCAGTTTATTACTGCTGCAACGGGTATGGCTGCTATGGCAGGTATCATGAAAAGTATTGCTGCAAAAACAACAAAAACAATTGGTAACTTTTGGCAATTCCTTGTAGTTAGCTGCACACGTATCTTATTGCCTCTTTCTCTGGTTGTAGGTTTTATCCTGATTCTCCAAGGGACTCCGATGGGATTTGACGGCAAGATGAAAGTCACGACTCTTGAAGGTCAGGAGCAGATGGTTTCCCAAGGTCCTACGGCTGCGATTGTTCCAATTAAACAATTGGGTACAAATGGTGGTGGTTATTTTGGTGTAAACTCCTCTCATCCGTTGGAAAACCCGACTTATCTTACCAATATGGCGGAATGCTGGTCCATCCTGATTATCCCGATGGCAATGGTGTTTGCACTGGGATTTTATACCCGCAGGAAGAAATTGGGATATAGCATATTCGGAGTCATGCTTTTTGCTTATCTGGTAGGCGTCTGCATTAATGTCAGCCAGGAAATGGGGGGGAATCCGCGTATCGATGAATTGGGCATTGCGCAGGATAATGGTGCAATGGAAGGCAAAGAAGTCCGTTTGGGAGCTGGTGCAACAGCTCTTTGGAGTATTACGACTACGGTGACTTCCAATGGTTCTGTCAATGGTATGCATGACTCCACTATGCCTTTGTCCGGTATGATGGAAATGCTGAATATGCAGATTAATACTTGGTTTGGTGGTGTCGGTGTGGGATGGATGAACTACTATACATTCATTATTATAGCAGTATTTATCAGTGGTCTGATGGTAGGACGTACACCGGAGTTCTTAGGTAAAAAAGTGGAAGCCCGTGAAATGAAAATCGCTACGATTGTAGCCTTGCTTCATCCGTTTGTAATTTTGGTATTTACAGCCATCTCCAGTTATATTTATGCGCATTATCCTGAATTTGTGGAAAGTGAAGGCGGTTGGTTGAATAATCCCGGATTCCACGGTCTGAGTGAGCAGCTTTATGAATACACTTCTTCGGCTGCCAATAACGGTTCTGGTTTCGAGGGTTTGGGTGATAATACTTATTTCTGGAACTGGACATGTGGTATTGTATTGATTCTTAGTCGTTTCATTCCTATTGTGGGACAAGTTGCCATTGCCGGTTTACTTGCGCAGAAGAAGTTTATTCCGGAAAGTGCCGGAACATTAAAAACCGATACGTTGACGTTTGGGGTAATGACATTTGCCGTTATCTTCATTGTTGCCGCCTTGTCGTTCTTCCCGGTACATGCATTGAGTACGATTGCTGAACATTTAAGTTTGTAATAGATATGAAAGATAATAAATCAGCTTCTTTGTTTCAAAAGGAGCAAGTGATAGAAAGTTTGAAACAGTCATTCGTGAAACTGAATCCGCGGATGATGATAAAGAATCCGATTATGTTTACAGTAGAAGTGGCTACGGCGGTGATGTTCTTCGTGACGCTCTACTCTATTGTAAACGCTTCACAGGGGTCGTTTGGCTACAATATCGCTGTGTTTGTCATTCTGTTTGTAACATTGCTGTTTGCCAATTTTGCCGAAGCTATCGCCGAAGCGCGTGGTAAGGCACAAGCCGACAGTTTGCGTAAGACTCGTGAAGAAACACCGGCAAAAAAAGTAGAAGGTAATAAAATTATTACCGTAAGTTCTTCGCAATTGAAGAAAGGGGATGTATTTGTTTGTGAGGCCGGAGATGTGATTCCGTCGGATGGTGAGATTATTGAAGGACTGGCTTCTATCGATGAGAGTGCGATCACCGGTGAGTCTGCTCCGGTAATCCGTGAGGCTGGCGGAGATAAGAGTTCGGTTACGGGAGGAACGAAAGTATTATCCGATCGTATAAAAGTAATGGTGACTACTCAGCCGGGAGAAAGTTTTCTTGACAAGATGATTGCGCTTGTAGAAGGTGCATCACGTCAGAAAACCCCGAATGAGATAGCGTTGACTATTTTGTTGGCAGGTTTTACGCTCGTTTTCGTCATTGTGTGTGTTACCTTGAAACCATTTGCCGATTATAGTAATACGGTCATCACCATTGCTTCACTTATCTCTTTGTTTGTCTGCCTGATTCCGACAACGATCGGCGGGCTTCTCTCGGCAATCGGTATTGCCGGTATGGACCGTGCACTTCGTGCGAATGTGATTACAAAATCCGGAAAAGCAGTAGAGACTGCCGGTGATATTGATACGTTGCTGTTGGACAAGACTGGTACAATTACGATCGGTAATCGTAAGGCCACTCACTTCCACACGGCACCGGGCGTTGATTTGCACCGTTTTGTAGAAAACTGTCTGTTGTCTTCCCTGTCCGATGAAACTCCGGAAGGAAAGTCAATAGTGGAGTTGGGACGTGAATCGGGTATCCGTATGCGTAACCTGAATACGGCTGGGGCACGCATGATTAAGTTTACTGCTGAGACAAAATGTTCCGGTGTCGATTTGGCTGACGGAACACAGATCCGTAAGGGGGCATTTGATGCTATCCGTAAGATGGTAGAGAGTGCCGGAAATAAATTCCCGAAAGAGGTGGAAGAGATAATTTCTACTATATCAAGTAATGGCGGTACACCGTTGGTGGTATGTGTCAATCGGAAAGTAGTAGGCGTTATTGAATTGCAGGATATTATCAAACCGGGTATTCAGGAGCGTTTCGAACGTTTGCGCAAAATGGGTGTGAAGACGGTTATGGTGACCGGTGACAACCCGTTGACAGCAAAATATATTGCTGAAAAAGCTGGAGTAGATGATTTTATTGCTGAAGCTAGGCCGGAAGATAAAATGGAATATATCAAGAAGGAGCAGCAGGCCGGGAAATTGGTTGCAATGATGGGAGACGGAACGAATGATGCTCCTGCGTTGGCACAGGCAAATGTAGGGGTAGCGATGAATAGCGGTACACAAGCAGCGAAGGAAGCCGGTAATATGGTGGATTTGGACAACGACCCGACAAAGCTGATTGAAATTGTGGAAATAGGCAAGCAACTGCTGATGACTCGTGGCACATTGACTACCTTCTCTATTGCTAATGACGTGGCCAAGTATTTCGCTATCGTTCCGGCTTTGTTTATGGTAGCTATTCCCGAATTGGCCGCGCTGAACATTATGAATCTGCATAGTCCTGAAAGCGCTATCCTTTCGGCAGTAATCTTCAACGCGATTATTATTCCGATTTTGATTCCGCTGGCTTTGCGTGGCGTACAATACAAGCCGATTGGCGCAAGTGCCTTACTCCGCCGCAATTTGTTGATTTATGGTGTGGGCGGTGTGATTGTTCCTTTTGTCGGTATTAAATTGATTGATTTATTAGTAGGTTTATTCTTTTAATTAAAAAACAATAGCAATGAAAACTTTATTGAAGTCTTTAAAAATAACACTTGCTTTTTGTGTCTTTTTCTCCGTGTTCTATATCCTTATCTTGTGGCTGTTTGCACAGGTTGCAGGTCCTAACAAGGGAAATGCCGAAGTAGTCACACTAAACGGAAAAGTAGTGGGAGCGGCGAATGTCGGTCAGATGTTTACAAAGGATATTTACTTCTGGGGACGCCCTTCCTGTGCGGGCGACGGATATGATGCGACAAGTTCAGCCGGTAGCAACAAAGGACCTACGAATCAGGAATACTTGGACGAAGTAAAAGCGCGTATCGATACGTTCCTCGTTCATCATCCTTATTTGAGTCGTAAAGAGGTACCGGCGGAAATGGTGACGGCAAGTGGTTCAGGACTCGACCCGAATATCACTCCCCAATGTGCGTATGTACAGGTGAAAAGAGTTGCACAGGCTCGTGGATTGAGGGAGGAACAGGTGAAGTCAATAGTTGACGAGAGTATAGAAAAACCGTTATTGGGATTTTTGGGGACAGAAAAAGTGAATGTGTTGAAATTAAACATAGCGTTGGAAGAAAAAAGTGGTAAGTAAGTGAGAATCTGGATTAGATAATAAAAGTATGAAAAGTTTTTTTAGCAAAAAGAGTATTTTGAGAACAATGGCTGTGGCAGCCGTATGTATGTTGGGAGCAACTAGTGTGAAGGCACAGGAGTTTACCATACAAGGTGATTTTGTAAGTTCGTATGTATGGCGTGGTATCTATCAGGGTGGCGCAGCCTCCTTCCAGCCGACTTTAGGATTCAGCGCGGGCAATTTTTCTCTTACTGCATGGGGATCAACTAGTTTGAGTGAAAGTAATAAAGAAATAGACCTGACTGCGGCTTATAAATTTGGTGAAACAGGACCGGCGCTTTCTGTTGCGACTCTTTGGTGGGATGGACAGGGGGCCGGTAACTATTTCCATTTCAAGAGTGGAGATACAGGACATCATTTTGAAGCGGGATTAGCTTATACGCTTCCTGTTGAAAAATTCCCCTTGTCCATTGCGTGGTATACAATGTTTGCGGGTGCCGACAGAAAGATAAATGATAAAGGCGAAGATAAACAGGTGTATTCTTCGTATGTGGAGTTGAATTATCCGTTTAGCGTGAAAGGAGTTGATTTGAATGCTACTTGTGGCATGGTTCCTTATGAAACTCCGCAGTATAATGTGAATGGTTTTGCAGTAACGAACTTTGCTTTGAAAGCAACGAAAGCGCTGAATTTTAATGAGAGATTTTCATTACCTATATTTGTACAGGCTATATGGAATCCACGTATGGAGGACGCCCATTTAGTATTTGGCGTAACTTTAAAACCGTAAATTAAATTAACTCATGAATTATTAGTGTGTGAACCCGTGATGATCGTGATGATTGTCACGGGTTAGAATGTTTTAAAAAACAGATAAAGATGGATGATAGAGAACAAAGTGTACAGCATTTCCTGGATCTGATTAAGAGATCCCACCGGGGTAAGTTTAAAATCTATATCGGTATGATAGCCGGTGTGGGAAAGTCTTATCGTATGCTTCAGGAAGCACATGAACTGCTGGAGAATGGAGTGGACGTGCAAATCGGCTATGTTGAAACTCACGGACGTGTCGGAACCGAGGCGATGCTGCAAGGGCTCCCTGTCATTTCGCGGCGTAAGATTTTCTATAAGGGAAAAGAACTGGAAGAGATGGACCTAGATACAATTATCCGTATTCATCCGGAAATTGTCATTGTGGACGAGTTGGCACACACGAATGTGGAGGGCAGTCTGAACGAAAAGCGTTGGCAGGATGTAATGGCTTTGCTGGACGAGGGAATCAATGTGATTTCGGCAATTAATATTCAACACATTGAGAGTGTGAACGAAGAAGTACAGGAGATTACAGGTATCGAAGTGAAAGAACGGGTACCCGACAGTGTTCTTCAGGAAGCGGATGAAGTGGTGAATATTGACTTGACGGCAGAGGAGTTGATTGCCCGTTTGAAAGCCGGAAAGATATATCGTCCGGAAAAGATTCAGACAGCATTGGACAATTTCTTTCGAACTGAGAATATTCTGCAATTGCGCGAGTTGGCTTTGAAGGAAGTAGCATTGAGGGTGGAGAAGAAGGTGGAGAATGAGGTTGTAATGGGAGTGGCTGTCGGGTTAAGACATGAAAAGTTTATGGCTTGTATCAGCAGTCACGAGAAAACACCGCGGAGAATTATCAGGAAGGCGGCAAAGTTGGCAACCCGGTACAATACTACTTTTATCGCCCTGTATGTTCAGACACCGAAAGAGAGCATGGATAGAATTGGTCTGGCGAGACAGCGTTATCTGCTGAATCATTTTAAACTGGTGACAGAGTTGGGAGGGGAGGTTGTTCAGGTACAGTCTAGAGATATTCTGGGGAGCATTGTGGAGATTTGTAAAGAGAAGCAGATATCCACTGTATGTATGGGTAGCCCTGACCTGAAATTGCCGTATGCTATCTGTTCCATACTGGGATATCGAAAGTTTTTGAATAATTTGTCACGAGCTAATGTAGATTTGATTATACTTGCATAATATTAATCGTATGAACGTTATGAATATTAAAACGAAACTGATTCTTGGTATTGGAATGTTGGCCGGAATGATTATTCTGCTGGTAACTCTTTCGGTTGTAAATCTTCAAATTCTAACGGCAACGGAACCGGATAGCCCTGCTGCTATGCCCGGACTGGAACGTGCGTTACTATGGATTTCCATTACCGGCAGCATCTGTATCCTGACCGGACTTGTGTTGCTTTATTGGCTTCCCCGGAGCATTAGTAAACCGATAAAAGAACTGAAAGAGGGGATTCTTGAAATAGCCGATCATAATTACGAAAAGCGCTTGAATATGGATAAGAATGAGGAATTTCGCGAAGTTGCCGATAGCTTTAATCGAATGGCGGAACGGTTGACCGAATATCGTGCCAGCACTCTTTCGGATATTCTCTCCGCCAAGAAATTTATCGAAGCGATTGTGAACAGCATAGATGATCCGGTGATCGGTTTAAATATGGACCGGCAGATTCTGTTTATTAATGAGGAGGCATTGAATGTGCTGAATTTGAAGCGTGAAAATGTGATTCGTAAGTCAGCGGAAGAACTTGCTTTGAAGAATGATCTGCTCCGTCGGTTGATTCGTGAACTGGTGACACCAAGCGAACAAAAGGAACCTTTGAAAATATATGCTGATAATAAAGAAAGCTATTTCAAAGCGTCCTACGTTCCTATCATTAATACAGAAGCGGAAAAAGATGAACCTCGTAAACTGGGAGATGTCATTTTGCTGAAAAATATTACGGAATTTAAGGAACTGGACTCTGCCAAGACTACATTTATCTCTACTATTTCTCATGAGTTGAAAACTCCGATTGCTGCTATTATGATGAGTCTTCAACTGTTGGAGGATAAGCGTGTCGGTGCATTGAATGATGAACAGGAGCAACTTTCAAAGAGCATCAAGGAAAATAGTGAACGCTTGCTTGGTATCACCGGAGAATTGCTCAATATGACTCAGGTGGAAGCCGGAAAACTGCAATTAATGCCCAAGATCACCAAACCGATTGAACTGATAGAGTATGCTATCAAGGCCAATCAAGTACAAGCCGATAAGTTTAATATTCAGATAGAAGTGGAATATCCGGAGGAAAAGATCGGTAAACTCTTTGTCGATAGTGAAAAGATTGCTTGGGTATTGACTAACTTATTGAGTAATGCTATCCGTTATTCCAAAGAAAACGGTCGTGTAGTGATTGGTGCCAAGCAAGAAGATAATATCATTGAGTTGTATGTTCAGGATTTTGGTAAAGGGATTGATCCTCGTTATCACAAAAGTATCTTTGACCGTTATTTCCGTGTACCCGGAACGAAAGTGCAAGGTAGCGGGCTGGGGCTGTCTATTTCGAGAGATTTTGTGGAAGCTCATGGCGGTACGCTGACGGTGGAAAGCGAATTAGGCAAAGGAAGCCGGTTTGTGATACGGCTGAAGGCATAAAGCAAAGTGTCTTGTTTTTGTCTTTTAAAATATTTATATTTGCGGATAAGTTGAAACTAAAGAAACTATTGACAATAACATAATAAAAAAAACAGAATCAGATGAAACAGGACATGATTGTTATCCTTGACTTGGGTAGTCATGAGAATACGGTATTGGCTCGCGCCATCCGTGCATTAGGAGTTTACAGTGAGATTTATCCTCACGACATCACAGTGGAAGAATTGAAAGCATTACCTAACGTGAAGGGTATTATTATCAATGGCGGCCCGAACAATGTCATTGATGGTGTGGCTATTGATGTAAATCCGGCTATCTATGCAATGGGGATTCCCGTTATGGCTGCCGGCCATGACAAAGCGGCTTGCGAAGTGAAGCTAGCTGAATTCACAGATGATATTGAAGCTATTAAGAATGCTGTGAAGGCTTTCGTTTTCGATACTTGCAAAGCTGAAGCTAACTGGAATATGACGAATTTCGTCAATGATCAGATAGAATTAATCAAACGTCAAGTAGGCGATAAGAAGGTATTATTGGCTCTGTCCGGCGGAGTTGATAGTTCTGTTGTTGCTGCTTTGCTTCTGAAAGCAATCGGTGATAATCTGGTGTGTGTACATGTGAATCATGGTTTGATGCGTAAAGGGGAGTCTGAGGATGTCGTTGAAGTATTCAGCAACCAGTTGAAGGCAAACCTTATTTATCTTGATGTGACCGACCGTTTTCTGGATAAACTGGCAGGTGTGGAAGATCCGGAACAAAAACGTAAGATTATCGGTAGCGAGTTTATCCGTGTATTTGAAGAAGAAGCACGCAAGTTGGACGGTATCGACTTCTTAGGTCAGGGTACTATTTATCCGGATATTGTGGAAAGTGGAACGAAGACGGCTAAAATGGTGAAATCTCATCATAACGTAGGTGGGTTGCCCGAAGATCTCAAATTCCAACTTGTAGAGCCTTTGCGTCAACTGTTCAAGGATGAAGTTCGTGCCTGTGGTCTGGAGCTGGGATTACCTTATGAAATGGTTTACCGTCAGCCTTTCCCCGGTCCCGGTTTGGGTGTACGCTGCCTGGGTGCTATTACACGTGACCGTCTGGAAGCCGTGCGTGAATCCGACGCTATCCTGCGTGAGGAATTCCAGATTGCCGGATTGGATAAAAAAGTATGGCAATATTTCACGGTAGTGCCCGATTTCAAATCTGTTGGTGTACGTGATAATGCCCGTTCTTTCGATTGGCCGGTTATCATTCGCGCTGTCAATACAGTAGACGCCATGACTGCTACTATTGAACCGATTGACTGGCCTGTTCTGATGAAAATCACGGACCGTATTCTGAAAGAAGTGAAGAATGTGAATCGTGTTTGCTATGATATGTCGCCTAAACCCAATGCGACCATAGAATGGGAATAAAAGAATGAAATAAAATCCTCCTCGAAGGTTGGTATTGAAAACTTTCGGGGAGGATTTGTTGTATGAGGTTCGATATTAGTAAACCGCTTTTTTATTATTGCTTTTCATAAGCGCCTTTATCAATACAAGCTCCAACTTTCCTAGGGTTATGATTAAAGTCCAGTTCATTCTCTGCGGGTGTATAGGCGGGATCACCTGTATCTATACACGGAGATGTGGATTGTAACTGAAAATCGAATACTTCTGTATCAATGAATAAAGGATTACTGAAAGCCGAAGCTAAATCACAGCCTGTGTTCTGTTTATATTGTTCGAAAGTTGAAAATATGCTACCCTTCCAGTAAAACTTAACATCGGGAGAACTGGAATAATAATGATTAAAATTCATATCGAGATTGAGGTGACTATCATCTACATATAATAGATTTGAGTTTGCGTGAGTTGAATAAAATATATTGTTTTTAATCGTAGTATTTTCCGTGCTGTATATGGCTATTTCTCCCAATCTGTCTTTCGCATTTCCAAAGGTTGTGTTATTAACAACTTGGCAGTTTTTTATGATTCTGCCTTCAGGGGACCAGCCCATTAGTCCGATTCCAAACCCTTCATTGTGATAACAGATGTTATTTCTGATTATATTATTAGTTACAAAATTGTTTGCCCTTTCACACCCTACGGTAATACCATAAACATTGTTGTGCGAAATGTTTTTCTCAACAAGGATATTTGAACTTCCATCCAAATAAATACCTGCACCTCCCTCAACAGGACTTTTGCAGTATGAAACATGATTCTCAGAGATGACTCCGTTTCTGGCGAAATCAGTGGCAGGATTTTTCGAAATACCCCAATGCCCTGACGCATCTATACCGATGTTTCCTGTATTAGTCACTACGTTCTTAGTAATCAGAAAACCATCTACGTTTCCTGTTACTGAAATGGCTTCTGTCCAACCTGTCCGACAGTCTTTTACTGTGTTTTCTCTTATTATAATGTCGTGAATGGCTTTTGAGTCCAGATAGCCGGCTACTGTTATTCCTCCGGCATATACATTCGGCGGATAAACTGTTGCGGTGGCATTTGCATATAAGTTTCTGATTGTATTCGATTCTATCTCAATATGATGAGAAGCCTCGTCGGATGTAGTGGATATTTTTATTCCCACAGAATATGATCCCAAGCAATCGGCGAAGGTTAACCCTTTTACCTTTATATAACTCACGCCATTGAGATTCATTAGTTCTCTGGGTTTATTGTCGCCGCTTATAATAACTTCCTCGTCATTATAATTTTTGATTACGATGTATTTGTCAGTAGTTCCGGATACAGTTACTTTTATTTCTTCATAGTATGTTCCCCCCATAATATTTACTACACATCCCGGGGTAACTGTGGTGACAGCTTTTTGAATGGTACGCCAGGGTGATGTAAGTGTTCCGGGATTCTCATCATTACCGGTTGTGGAAACATAATACTCACTCTTTTCTACGGATGAAGCAGGAGGAGCAGGAGGGTTTATCGGTTCTTCTCCGATAGATGACGAACTGCAAGAAAATAAAATAATCATCATACCCAAATTGGTCAATGATCTGAAAAGTCTTGTTTTTATATTTAATAATTTTGTTGTCATGATGTTCAAATAAGAATGATTTATAATAGGTTAATATCCACAGAGGCACTTTTCAAATTCTCGGATTCCACAATTAGACGTAGTTTTCCTTTTGCTCCTTGATGAGCCTTTATAACAACTAACATGAATCCGTTAAAAGTTTCGCGCTCTGTCGCTGAAAAAGAGATGAGTGAAGTTGGATCACCATTATCCGTTGCTACAATCTTACCTTCACCTTCTAATTTGCATTTAATCTTATGATTGGCCGTTGGTACAACACTTCCTGTTTTGTCACGGATGGAGACTGTGATAAAAGCCAGTTCATTGTCAGCTACTTTTATCTTGTCTTTATAGGCGGAGACTTGTAACAAAGCCGGTTCTCCTGTGGTTCTTACGCTTTCTGTTGCCCAGAGTTTGCCATTTTTGTAGGCAATGGCCTTTAATTCTCCGGGAGTGTATATAACATTCTCCCATTTGAATCTATATTGATACTGTTCTTTCTTTTTCCTACCCAAAGATTCACCATTCAGAAAGAGTTCAACTTCATCACCCGAAGAATACACAAACACAGGAGTTATTTTACCTATCCTATCCGGAAAATTCCAATGGGGGAGAATATGTGCCATAGGCTCATCGGGCATCCAATGTGCTTTATACAAGTAATAACGATCTTTTGGAAAACCCGCTAGATCGACAATACCAAAATAGCTGCTACGAGAGGAAGGACGCTCTTTTTCTATTCTCTTTAGTTCCTCTTTTGCTTTAACCAGTTCTTCTTCACTGAGCGCGGCATGGTTGAGTAAGACGCTCATATCGCTATTGAAAGGAGTCGGTTCGCCTAGATAGTCAAATCCCGTCCAGACAAATTCACCACAAATAGCCGGATATTTGTCTAATGCAGTAAATTCGGCATCGGCAAGAGATGCCCAACCAGGGGCTTTCAAGTCATATGAAGTAACTTGATAACCTTTTGGAAAATAAACTCCGCGTGAACTTATTGTTGAACTGGATTCACTGGCAAAGCCTGATAAGTGTTCATGCCCCGGATAGTTGAGAAATGTTTCATAAAAATCAGGACCGCCATAAACCCCCGAAGGATAGTTCATGCCATGGACATCTACTTGGAGTTCTGTACCATTGATAGCACTTTTACTGGGATATGAGGCACCGAAAGTGACGGGGCGAGTTGAGTCGTAAAGCCGCACAATATCCCTGAGATATGCTACTACTCCTTTTTCGGGATGATACTGTTCTTCTACTTCATTTCCCAAACTCCACATAATGACGGAAGGATGATTTCTGTCTCTGCAAACAAGTGCTTCAATGTCCTTTTTATGCCATTCGGAATAATGAACAGCGTAGTCATTTTCGTTTTTACCACTAGCCCAACAGTCAAATACTTCATCGAGAATAAGTATTCCCATTTTGTCAGCAAGTTCTAACAACTCGGGTGCGGGTGGGTTGTGAGAGGTACGTATAGCATTAGTGCCAAAACTCTTCAATATGTTGATTTGGCGTTCTATGGCACTCTTGTTGATTGCTGTACCTAATGCACCTAAATCATGATGCATACATACTCCCTTCAATTGAACTCTTTTCCCATTTAACAGGAATCCATTGTTATGTGTGAATTTCAAAGTCCGGAAACCGAACGGCACATCGTATACATCTGTCAACGTCTTTCTATCATATACTGATACCTTGGCTAGATAGAGGTTCGTATTTTCCAAATCCCATAATTGTGGTTTCTCCACTTTCAGAGATACTAAGCTACTGTCGATGGCGTTTGCTGCAATTTTGATATTCTCTTTAGCTCCCACTGCAACTCTTTCTCGGGGAATGTTTGCTTTATCTAATTTGAATATTTCAATTGTGTAACTGCTTCTAGCCGTTTTTTTCTTTCCATTAGCCAACTGAACCATCACGGATGCGGTGGCATATTGGCTATTGATTTCGGGCGTAGAAATAAACACACCCCATTGGGGAATATGAAGCTTGTTGGTTTTGACCAATCTGACATGCCGGTAAATACCTGCTCCGGGATACCAACGAGAACCCAGTTTCTCCGTATCCACTCTGACTGCAATGATATTTTCCGAATCAAAGCGAATATAGGGCGTAAGATTTACCCTGAAGGAAATGTAGCCATAGGGACGTTCTCCTATCTTCTTTCCGTTAAGATATACCTCCGCATTGGCCATCACGCCATCAAAATCAAGAAAAAACATTTTATCTTTATCTATATTTTTGATGTTGAAGCGTTTACGATACCATCCGATTCCCCGCCAAGGTAGCTTACCTGTATAGCCATCCAGATTTTCCCTGAAAGGTCCTTCAATGCCCCAGTCGTGAGGGACATCCAATTTCCTCCAGTCTTTGTCATTAAAGGCTAACTCTTTAGGAGATGGAGAATCCGGACTGCCATTCCCAAAAGGCTCATCTATTCGTTTACCATCAGGCTGTAGACCGTATCTGTTGAATAGCCAGCCGTGATCGAAGTTGATGACTTCTCTCGTCGATTGGGAGTATAGCAGGTTGGAAAACATAAAGGAGCATAGTAAGACTAGCCCTATGTTCTTCACCTGGAGATGCTGAAAAAGAACAATATATTTCATGGTAGATGATTAGCTGAGGAGTGTACATCAAAATATCCACTTTGAAGTAGTGTTGATGTACTACCTCCTCTTTTAATTTAAAAATATGTGATGACTAATATCCCGGATTCTGTTTAATAATCCCTTGTCCCGCAATAATAGCTGATTCCGGTATTGGGAAACGATGATAGTTTTCGTTTACAATAGACACTTGTCCGTAATCGGTACATTTTTGTTTCATGGTTGCTACATAAGAACCATCGCGGATAAGATCCTGACGGCGGCACCCTTCGAAATAAAACTCGTGTGCACGTTCTATCAATAATTTATCAAGGAAATCACGAGCACTGCTGAAAGAAGAAGCTGTATATGCAGTTAAACCGGCACGTGTTCTGACTTGATTCAGTAAATTAATGGCTTCTGTTGTAACTGTATTTCCTTCTCTGACAATGGCTTCTGCCAATAGAGTCAACACATCGGCATAGCGGTATACAATCCAATCTGTCTGACACTGATTTCCTGCATTATTACTTTCTATTTTATATTTTAATGGAATGACACCGTCTTGTAAGGAGTTACTTCCCACTCCCTTGTTGGTTTCGTTAAGGGTAGTACCTTCCCATGTATCATACTCGGAGATGATAGTTTGTTTACGCTCATCTCCATCTTCGTATGTTTTAAAGAATTTCCATGTCATTTTATAACCTCCCCAGCCACCATCAAATCTTCCGGCATCGGATGCCTTGAGGTTACTTGGCATAACATGGGGATACCATAAATGAACCTGATAACCTGTAAGACAGTTTACAGACCAGATTGTTTCCGAGTTTTTTTCATTGGCGTATGTAAAGATATTGGCATAAGCTGACCTCTCGGCCCCTTTGTCTGTCACCAATGCGTATTTATATTCGGGCTTCTGCAATTCACGAGCTTCGGTGATAGCTTTATCCCACTGTTTCGTTTGCATATAGAATTTAAGTAATACCATGTGGCATAACCCTTTTGTAAATCTTCCGTAATCCGAACTACTTTTATCGTAACTATATGGTAAAACTTTTGCAGCTTCGGTCAGCTCGGTGACGATGAAATTGTGTGTTTCCTCTTCACTTAAACGTGGAAGGATTATTTCATCTTCTGCATTCTTGAGCGTCTCTAGATCGGCTACAATAATAGGACCGTACAGGTCGTATAATAAAAAGGCTAGAAAACCGCGGGCACAACGTAACTCTGCTATATATTGGTTCAAAAGGTCTTTATTCATGTTTACGTTTGTTATTCGGTCGATGGTAAGTGTCATTTTACTTATCCCTTTCAGGTAGTTTGTCCAAGGATAAGCAATGCGATCTTCGTCACTGGGGGTCCAACGAGCAAATTCCAGAGGTTCCCAAATCCATCCGCCCCATGAGCAGAAACCATATTCGGTAGCCATGTCCGAAATAAGCATAACTCCATTAGCTACATTATACAAACCTCCGTAATCGTAATTCTGGAATGGAGAATAAGCATTTCCCGTAACCAGGTCGCGGACATCACGTTCTGTTTGGGGGTATATCGAGGGGGTGATCTCATCGAATACCTCTGATTCTAACGCACAACTTTGTATCCCACACAACATGAGAGTCAAAAGTCCAATGATATATATATTTAAATTTTTCATTTTCATGTTTTTTCAGTTATTAGAATGAAATATCTATACCGAAACTAAAAGAAGTTACGTTTGGATAAGAGAAATTTCCTGTGTCAGTTTCGGGATCAACGCCGTTCCAGTTTGTAAATACAAACGGATTGCTGACGTTTGCAGAGATACGTACGCTGTTAGCTATTGATTTGGAAACAGGAATCGTATATCCGAGGGTGATGTTTCTACATCTCAGGTAATTAATCTTTTTGTGATAATAGTCTCCGAAATCGTATGCACTCTCAATGAGGTTCGGAACCGTTGTATTTTGATTTGCATTGGTGTATGAGTGCAATGATTGTTGTGATACATTTGTCAGACTGTTTCCAAGACCTACTATCCAGGCATCATAATAGCTGGCTCCGCGTAAGCGGCCAATTTCGCCATAGAAGTAAATATTAAAGTCGAGGTTTTTGTATCTAAGCGTATTGTTAAGACCTAAAGTGCATTTAGGATCTTGCGATCCAAGATTGACTTTATCATATTGATCTAATACATTAGGTGAGGTTCCCGTATCGTATAGATTCTTCAGTTTAATTTGGCCGGGTACTAAAGTGGGTTGCCATGCCGGTGCTTTTTCACCTACTTGTAACAAGCCATCAGATACATATGAGTAGTAAGAACGGATCGGATCTTTTTTTGATTCGTATGCGGCTGGCTTCCAATTAGGATCTCGTTCATACCAGTTGTCTTTAAAAGTATAGAACGTAAAATCAGTACTCCATGTCCAGTCTTTATTCATGATATTTACGGTACTCAGTGTTAGCTCAAACCCGCGTCCCTGGGTTTTACCGATGTTGGCTGCTATGGTATTAATTTCATTATAGGCGGGCAGACTTTTATTACTTACCAACAAATCAGAAATAATTCGGTTGTAATATTCCATGGATAGTGAAATCCGGTTATCAAAGAAACCCAGATCCAGACCGATGTTGAATTCACTTGTAGTTTCCCAAGTTAACTTTTTGTTTCCTCTTTTGGTTATTGCAGTACCCATATAACCGTCATTGCCGAATACCCAGCCGGAAACTACTCCGTAAGAGTCGGTCATATAGTTCCCTATGTTTGAATTACCGGTTTGTCCGTAACTGGCTCTCAATTTGCCATTAGAAAGAATGCTTGACAAAGGTTTCATGAATTCTTCATCACTGAACCTCCAGCCGGCAGACACTGAAGGGAAATATCCCCAACGGTAGTCCGGGTGGAAGTTTGATTCACCATCGGCACGAACGGTAACTGTCAGCAGATACTTTCCTAAATAAGAATAGTTTGCTCTGGCAAAGTATGAGCCTAAAGCACTTTTCCTGGCTGAGGAGTTTACATAAGGCTTAGTTCCGGCTCCGGCCTGCAGATTGTTGTAAAGAAACCCATCTGTAGAGAAGTCTTCGTTGCCGGCATATACGCTTTCTTGATTAAACTGTTGATAAGAATAACCGACTAGCGCTGTCAGGCTATGATTCCCGAAGTCTTTAGTATAGTTTGCCGTCAGTTCCATGAGATAATCTATATTATCACGTTGAAGGATGTTGGCTATCCCCCCTTTTGCAGCTCCGGCTACGGTAGTGTTAGGCACATAGCTTTTGTTTTTATCATATCTGCGGTCAACTCCCAGGTTAGCTTTTAAAGTCAACCCTTTTATTGGCTCTGCTTGTAAATAGCCATTAACCAGAACTCTGTCGCTTGTTGTTTTATCAGTAACTTCGAGCAGCGATATCGGATTGGGGTATTGTGCCATATCCGGGAAGATTGAATAATCGCCATTTTCATCACGGACGGGGACACTGGGGTCGAAGCGCAAAGCTGACGAAATAATACCTGCGTTTTCAAAATCATTGTCTCCCAATGATGAGTTGTCATATTGGTTGCGACTTAAATGAAGGGAGAAACCTGTTTTGATATATTTTGATAGTTCCTGATCCAGATTGACTTTCATTGTGAATCGGTCCATTGCATTGTTTTTTACCACCCCTTTTTGTGTAAAATAGTTTAGAGAGGCTGCATATTGTGTTTTCTCAGAACCGCCTGTCAATGAAACATTGTGAGATTGCTGTATTCCGGTACGGGTTACCTCGTCCAGCCAGTCTGTGGTTTGGGCGGTTGCAATTTCTTCATCTGTATATCTGGGAGTATAAGTTTTCGAAGAAGTGTCGGTTATATAATCGGCATATATGCCTTGTCCGGTCTCTTTCAACCATTTTTCATAAAGGTACATATTTCTATGTATTCTGTATTGTTTCCCATTCAACATTTTATAGTTGTTCTTAATGGTTTGCACAGAGAGATTGCCGGAATAGGTTACTTTGGCTTTTCCGGTTTTACCTCTTTTAGTAGTAATGATAATAACGCCATGTCCTGCACGTGAGCCGTAGATAGCTGTTGCACTGGCGTCTTTCAATACTTCAATCGACTCTATGTCATTGGGGTTGATAGACGATAATATGTTGTCAACTGTACCTGTTTTATAAAAATTCTTCTCCGAGTCGAGTGTTGAAGAGGCAGAAACCGGAAAACCGTCAATGATGAACAGGGGATCGTTTCCGGCATTGATTGAAGTTTCACCACGAATGCGGAACTTGGCTCCACCACCCACTTGGGCACTGCTTTGAGTTACCTGTAAACCGGCTGCTTTACCTGCTAATGCATGAGCAGTTGTGGAGAATGTACCTATAGGAGTGTCAGACATTTTCACTGAGGATATGGCTCCGGTAAGGTCGCGTTTCTTTTGAACGCCATAACCTACCACAACTACCTCATCCAGACTTTGTGTGTCTTCTTTCAATGTGATTTTAAAATGTGTCTGACCTTTTACTGAGATGTTTTGAGTAACATACCCCAAGTATGATATGATTAGTATGCTATTGTCGGTTACCGATAACGTAAATTTACCCTCGAAATCCGTAATGACTCCGGTTTTGGCTCCTTTCACAAGAACATTTGCTCCGATAATAGGTTCGCCAGTCTGATCAGTTACCGTCCCCGTTATTTTTCTGGTTACTTGTTTGAACAGAGCGATATGTTTATTGGATATACGATAAGATATATCTGTATTTTTAAAGAGTTCATTTAATACAGTTTCGATGTTTTTGTCTTTTATAGTGATAGAGCGTAAACTGTGTTTGTTGATTTCTTGTGTGTTATAAACAAATTTATATCCGGTTTTTTGCTCAATCGTATTAAAGATCTGTTCGTATGACGCGTTGTTGAAATTCAACGAGACAGATTGTGCTATCAGCGGATTAGTTGAAAAGAAAAAGCAGATGCAACTTATTAAGAATACGGAATAACTTTTCTTGGTAGAAAGAATAAAGTTATAGAATCTTAAATGGGTGTTTTTATGGCTAATAAATAATTTATTATTCATATTTTTGTATATTAAATATTTGATACTTGGCAGTTGTAGTGGGCTGCCGGTTAACGATTACGTTTGGGGATGTTGGCGCATTCCCAAATGTTTTTTAGGGTTCAAGAGCTGTTCATAGTATTATTTTATAGGGTTTTACAATTAATAAATATAGATTTCTCCGCGTTTTTTCTCCATTTTATATTTTGCTGAAATCTGGAGAATAGAGAGTATTTCGTCCAGAGTTTCTTTATCTTCAAACGTTGCATTAAAAGTCTTTTTGCGTATAGCCTCGTTTTCAATATGTATCTTAACGTGAAATGCCCGCTCTAATTCTTCTCCGATTTCAGCCAAAGTGTTATCCTCAAAGCTAAATTTCCCTGTAATCCATGACATGACATTGTCCATGCGGATAGGAGAAATCATAATTTCACCATTTGACGGTGAATATTTAGCTTCTTGGTTGGGCATAAGAATTTTGGCAGATTTAGAAGATTGCCCTTTTTCATATAAAGCCACTTTTCCTTCAAGTAAGGATATTCTTATTTCATCATTGTATGTATCTGTCATTACATTAAAAGAGGTTCCCAATACTTCGACCTGCAATTTCCCAATATCTACAATAAAGGGATGATTCTTGTCTTTGCGAACTTGGAAAAAAGCTTCTCCCGAAATACTGACTTTCCTGTTTACATCCTCAAAAGAACGGGGGTAAACAAGGCGGGCATTGGCATTAAGCCATACAGTACTGCTATCCGGAAGTACAATCTTTGTTTTTGCATCCGGAACTGCTGCGACTTCATACCATACTAATTCCGGACGGCTTAAGTCAATAAAGTGAAAGGCTGAAACAACCAAAAGAGCAAAAGAGGCAGCAATGGAAAACCACTTCCATGCCGGAGAGATATTCTTACTTAACGATATTACCGGAGTGTTAATCCGTTCTTGTAGTCGTTTGTAGTTCGAAATAGTGTCATACTCCGGTAGTTTGAAGCGAAGACGATTAATTAAATCATCAACCTTAGGGTCTTTTATGTTATAATCTTCTTTCATTGTGCTGTTTTTATATATAGATGACAGCAACAAATAAAAACTACGGGTTTATACTTGATTATTTTTTATATATTCCTACATTTGCCAAGCGTATACGGGAGCAATGTATATTTAAACCCTAAAGTCTATCTAAAATATGTAAAATGAAATGAATCCGGAAGGTTTACTAAATAAGATCATCACCGGTGATGAAAATGCTTTGCGGCAATTGTTTGAACAATATTCGCAAAGATTGTATCATGTGGCTTATTACTATTTACAAGCAAAGGAACCGGCTGAGGAGGCTGTGCTGGATGTATTTACGACTGTTTGGAAGAAAAGGGAATCTTTAGGGCATATCAAAACTATTGAGCAATACTTATATACATCTACCAAAAATCAGGCACTTCATTATCTTCGCCGAAATTACTCTCCTGATAAAACGTATGTTTCTTTATATGAAGTGGAGTTAATACCTGAAAGTAATGATCCTGAAAGTCTTATGGAAGATAATGAATATGAGTTGCTTATTCAGGAAGCTATAAATTCATTACCTCCTAAATGTAAAGAAGTATTTAGGCTAGTACTGTCGGATAAGTTAAAAAACAGAGAGATAGCAGAATTATTATCCATAAGTGAAAGTACGGTGAATGAACACATCGCTTTGGCATATAAACGTATTACTTTGTATGTAAAGAAGCGATATAAATAGTACTTTATATATTTTCTTACTCAAACTGACCCGATAAAATGGATCAATGAATAACCCTGAGGGTTAAATATATAAATTGTTATCTTTGTCTCCA
>CAUHML010000045.1 GCA_959606905.1 uncultured Bacteroides sp.
TGCCATAAAAGTCTTGTCACGCTGCATGTCGGCAGTAGGAAGATTCATCAATCCTGTCGTGCCATAATTTATTTGGGCCGTTACTGTTTGTACTATAAACAGAAACAGACTGATAAAACAATGTTTTATTACCCTCATGCACCTCATTCTTCGAATTTGTTTTTTAACCGATACCGCTTCCATTTCTTCTTCTCCTCATGTCGCATTATCATCAGCATCAATTTTACGTCCATCAATAGAAAATAAGTGCCACCCACCATCATCAGCAGCCACCAACCGTATTCCTGCCAGACAGGCGTCTCGTTTACCACATAGTATACTCCTGCCACTCCCAGCCAGAACAGCAGGGTAAACACCAGCATACGTTTCCATATCAGTTTTACTGCAAAATGATAAAGGCGGAAAGAAGGAACAATCATATTTGGGAAATATTGCGTTGTGAAATTAACTTGCTGATATAAAGATTCATCAGTGCCCATACGGCCACATCACAGAGGAACAGCACCGTATTGTTCAGGTAGCTGACCAAAAACACATTGGAAGCACAAAACAAAAACGAAATGCATAGAATGGAAATCATCGCTTTACGCGGTGTGAATCCCATGGCAAGAAACTTGTGATGAATATGTGTCTTATCCGGCATAAAGGGGTCTTTACCACGACGTACACGGCCTAGGACCACCCTTACCACATCCAGGCAGGGAACTAACAATACACTGAAAGATATCAATATGGCACCTTCATAATTAATACCCGCTTCATACGTATTCATAGTGTATTGCACTGCCAGGAAACTTAATATATAGCCCAAGGTAAGACTTCCTGTATCTCCCATAAAGATTTTCCGTCCTCTATCCGCATTTCCAAATACATTATAAAAAAAGAACGGCAGCAACACTCCCACGGTAGTAAAAGCCAGCAATGCACTCATCCATCTGTCATCAATGACAGCCAGTGTGCCAAAGACGGACAATGCCACCATACTCAGTCCCGATGCCAGACCGTCAATGCCGTCTATCAGGTTGATGGCATTGGTAATAAAAATCACCAGCACCAAGGTAAGAGGAATACCGATGAAAGCGGAAACGGCATGGATACCGAACAGCCCGTAAAAATCATTGATATAAAGCCCCGCCAACGGAAACATGAAGGCTGCAATCAATTGCACTATAAATTTCTGACGATAGCGAACCCCTATCAAATCATCCGCAATTCCCACAATATACAGCAATGTCAACCCTGTACACATAAACAGTATCTGTACCCAATGTTGGCCTGTATCCACTAAGGAGACCCATCCTGTCATATAACAGATTCCTATCAAGAAAGTTACAGTAAACAAGATGGCCGGGAAAAAGGACACTCCACCCAGCCGGGATACCGGTTTTTTGTGCACCTTCCGTGCGTCCGGAGTATCAAACAGACGTTTACGAAGGGAAATGATTAAAATACGGGGAATGATGATACGGGCAAGGGCTACGGCTATGAAAAAGCCACAGAAGACCACAATAAAGTTTAGCATAATGTGTTAGTTTAAAATGCCTATAATGAAATGAGTGCTCAAATAAGAGCATAGCTATTTTGTAAAGCACTCTCAAGAGTGCCTTACAAAAAAGGAGCAATAAAATTCGTTTGGGATAATTGATTTTCGGGATTATTCAGTCATCTCCCGTTATATATATTTACAAAGAAGTGGAAATCGTTGCAGTTCTTTTTAATATGCCGCATTCATTATCATAATACAGCAGCAATTTTTCTTACTTTGGCAAGTCGCTCTGCAAAAGACTTGTCTCGTTTAGTTACCAGCATGTCATAATCAGCCTGCAGCCTCAAGAGTAAATAAGCAGGAATGTTCAAAGCCTTTTCACACAAGAGGGCAAACTTGGTATTTACGGAACGTTTCCCTCTCACGCAAAGAGAGCCAATTTCTTCGGAATCCGCAAATAAGTTGATTGTTTTTATACTTACATTATATTTCAGCTGCCTATCACCTCCTCATAATGCTTCAGCACAATATCCATGCTGAATTCTTTCTGCATTTTTTCTCTTCCTTTCTTTCCCATTTCCATACGCTGTTCGGGAGTCATCCGGATGATTAATTCCATGCAATGCGCCAAATCTTCTGCATCTTTCAGTTTACAAAGGAAACCATTGACACCATCGTCTATCACTTCCTTACAACCCACTCCATTGGTCGCAACCAATGGCCGTCCGCTGGCAGCACCCTCCATCAGCGTAAAAGGAATACCCTCGCGATAGAAAGAAGGAAGCACTACGCATGTGGAATCTTGAATAAAAGGACGTACATCTGTTGTTACACCCAAATAATCCACAACACCTTCCTTTACCCATTCATCCATTTGTTCTTTCGCTATAGCTTGGGGATTATCCACTCCGAGAAAGCCCAATAGCTTAAACCGCACATCAGAGTATTTTTGTTTCAGCAGTCTTGCCGCATCCACATACCCCCCCACTCCTTTGTCCCACAACATACGGGCAACAAGAAGAAAAGAAATTTCTTCAGGTTCTTCCACTACCGCGAAATGGCTGAGGTCTATCCCCTCACCCGGAAGGATATGCACCTGGGCTGGTTGAATTATCCGACCAGACACGAACGACTCCGCATCATCCTTATTCAGAAACCAGACGCTAGGCGAATTTCTAAAGGCAAATTTATAGAGTCTTTTGGCAATCTTGCTTATCAGATTATCCACTAGAAAAGTATAACCCAATCCGGTAGTAACAGGAGTATAGGAAATGCCTAATGAAGCGGCTGCCATACTGCCATATATATTAGGCTTAATGGTATAAAAAAAACAATAGTCAGGCTTTTCTTTAATCATAATCTGACGATAATGATAACACGTACACAAGTCTTTCAGTGGGTTATTGCCTTTAGCTTCAATATCAATTGGCAAAACCTTACATCCCAACGCTTTCAATTGCTGCTGGTAAGTTTCATCAAAAGGAGATACTACTACTACTTCATGGCCTTGCTTTAGAAAGTGCTCAAAAACAAGGCGACGAAAATTGTACATACTCCATGCTGTATTGCCAGAGAAAAGTATTTTCATAAAAACGATTATATTAATTTATTCCTGTTTCATATCGGGATGAAGCATCTGCCACATCTTTCCATCACCTTCACCTGCGGCTACTATCACTTCATGATTTTCAGAGAGTTTGTTTGACAGATTTATGACTACGGTCTGAGCACCGCCTAACTCGGAGAGAGTGATTATTTGGAGGATTCGCATGATTGAATTATTTCTTAAAGTTCAGATTATCCAATAATATAGCCGCTGATTTATCCCAACTTAAAACATTCTGAGCGTAAATCCGGGCATCAGCACCCATATCCAATATTTTAGATGGATTATTATAGAGTTCACATATTGCATCTGACAAAGCTTTTGGATTATTTGGAGGAATTATCAAGCCACAACCATCCGGAACTTGCTCTTTTAAGCCACCCACATTGGTTACAACCACAGGTTTCCCTAATGCAAAAGCAAGAGGAATCACTCCTGACTGTGAAGCTTCAATATAGGGAAGAATTATCAAATCAACAGATGACAACAACTTTGCAACTTCTTCATCACTAATCCACCTGTTGCAGATTTCCATAGAGTCCTTATATCTGTTAAACGAACCGACATATTCCTGACAATCCCCATTCCCGGCTACCAACAGTTTCAATTTTGGGTTTGTATCCTTTATCATACCCCATGACTCAAGCAGGACATCCAATCCCTTATATTTATTAATCCTTCCAAAAAAGCCTACTTTATTGTATATCTTTCTCTCGGTTGCTAAATCATTATACTTACTGTAATAGCTGAAGTTTGCATGGGGGATGATGCAAATATTCTTTTTAATGCCAGCTTTTTCCAGCTCTTTTCTAGAATGTTGAGACAAGACCACCAGCCTGTCAGAAAAGAATATATCTGCTTTATTCATCAACATGCTGAACAGATTGCTTTCACCCAAATGAGGGGCTACATCATGAATCACCTTTATTATTTTAATTTTCCGAGGCAGCAATGAAATCACAAGGTTATGCCAAGGATGAATCATGGGTGTAAATACATAATCAGGAGAATATTTTCTGATAATTCGTACTAATTTAGCGAACAGGCATATATTCAATGACCTGATAACAAAATCTTTTTTGTTTGTATAAGTATCAATCGTCACCAAGCTCAGATTCCTAAACTTCCTGCTCAACAGCATCCATTCATTTATATTCCCGCTATAGTTTGAAACAATAGCCAGAATCGGAACCTGTTTTTCCAGTAACGCTTGAGCAAATTCAATACTATAAACGGGTCCTGCGCCCCGGCGTCCCAAGTATAAAAGCACCAATCTCATTTTATTTTTGATATATAAAAGGCGAAGTGAATGTCATGACTATAGCCGATATAATTTCAGCCGATAATTCATAAGTCCGACTGCTCGAATATGGTTTGATATGGATAATACAATGATTTTTTATATTTTGCCCACTGCCCTTCTTTTGAAGAACTCATGTGAGCAGTGTAAATATAGAACCCAAAAATAAACAGCAACATAAAAACAAAGATGGGCTTAGGCATCCTCATACATTTACGAAGATGTGGAATCAAGATCAATATTGCCGAGAAGAAAAATGTGCAAAAGCGTTCTGCCATATGGGGATTCACGCTGAAAGATGCATAAAGTGATGCTCCTATGCAGGTATAAACAGCAAAGATATGTAACTGTTTTCTACACAATTTCTCATAATTAACAAGTGTGACTATTGCGAGTGCATATATCAAAAAACGAAGAAAAGAACCGCCTCCCATATTTTCGTTGACATACTTTTTAAAAACAACGAACAAAGGATTGCCTATGTCCAACAATGCTAATCTTTTAACAGCAAACTCTCCCCCTAATAGTCCGACTATAAAAAGAGTCCATAGCATTTTCCTCCCCATTCTCTTTAATGGCAATAACAGGATAACGGCTATCACACTGGAATAATGACACAAAAAAGCCAAGACTATGAATAGTATTTTCTTTTTCATCTTGAAATCGGGATGGCACATCAGATAGAAAATGACTGAATAAGCCATTGCTTGGCGGACCAACCCAAAACTGGCGCATAACAATGGTGGAAAGCAAATATAAAAGAGCGTACTTTCCGGATAGCAGTTCATCTTTTTTAATCCGGCAAGGAAAAAGCCAGCCGTCCAAAGGGAAGTTATAAAAAAGAAAACGGAAAAGTGGGTGTTATGGGCAACATCAATAAGCATGCGTGGTATAGGCTCTGTTTCCAGATTATTGTCTTGAATAATCTGGTAATATGAAAAATAATCAAACCCTATGCCATAACGCAATCCTACAAAAAGAGTTATCAAGAAGAAAGATATATTCAGTTTGTTAGCATTGCTTACATTAGAATAATTGACAAGAAATATCAAAAGAAAGAAAGTAAAATAGCCAGCCATTTTTTCTATTATTGGTTCCGCTTCTATTTGTTGCTAAATTATTTTATATCTCGCCAGTCTTCGCAATAGTGGACATAGTAAAAAATTGGGAACTATTGTTTTCACACTCCTCACCAGCCAACGCAGAAAAAGCGTTTTTCTTTCTGCCCAAAATATATTCTCGCCCCTTCTCTTCAAAATCAAAAAATGCTCTTTGGTTGAAGAAACATAATTTTCATAAGTCGCCCCTGAATCGGTAGGCGTCAAAGCTACTGTTATATCCACATAGCAAAAAGAATGACCAGACAGATAAAGGATAGACAACTGGTTATAATCTGCCGCGAATCGATATCTCAAATCAAATAAATATTTTTTCAGAAGGGATGTCCTTATAAAAACAGATTGATGAGAAAATATCATTTTTCTTTCAATTAATTCTAACGGTCCAGGTTTCATTATATATAAACCGTATTCATTAGAAACTGCCACATTACCATAATAAGCATCATGTTGAGAATCATACTTTTCCATCAAATTACATACTTCTGCTATCGAAGAAGAGGCATAAAAAGTATCATTTACATTCATGAATAAAGTATATTTTCCCGCAGCAATCTTTATTCCTTTATTCATCGCATCATAAATCCCCTTATCAGGTTCACTCACCCAATAAGAGATCTTATCCGCATACTTTTTGATGATATCTACTGTATTGTCTGTACTCCCCCCATCAATGATAATATATTCAATATGGGGATAAGTTTGATTAATAACAGAAATAATAGTTTGCTCAATGGATGAAGCTGCATTATATGAAACAGTTATGACCGTAATTAAGGGACTTTCCATTTTTTAGTATTTGCGTATATAATCACATCGATATCACATTTTTCTAAAGAGCGCCGGATAATGTGTTACCAGCCATCGCTTTATTTTCCTTGGAAAAGAATAGTCCCTCCAACTCGAATCGCAAAAGTGCATTGAATAAGAATCAACTCTTCGTGTAGCCGAATTACCAGCAAAGACCCATGAAGGGTAAATATGAATTCCGTTACTTATAATTTGTTCTTTATCAATATATCTGAAACCATGTTTGACAGCAAGCATTGGCATGACAGACGGATTTATCAAATCCATGAAAAGTCCACCATCCTCACCAACAAAATGACGCGTACCAAAGAAGTCCATGCATTCTTTAATAAACGGATTGCCTTTTTCTGCGCCAAAAAGAGCTGCTAGCATACCTAAACCACAAACTTCATTACCTTCTTTCAAAGGAACACCATCTTTATTGATATCTTTTTTTCCATGAGCTTCAAAGAGAGCTGGATGAAACTCTACAGAGGTAAAGAAACCATTATTCAGAAACTCGTCAAAAGACTTGTAGACCATCACATCAGTATCCATATAAATCCCTCCTTCGGTATAAATGGCATAATGCCTAATGTAATCGGAAGCAAGAGACCACTTACAGTGTTCTATGGCTTCCTTCACCCAAGGCACTGAGTCAATGTCAAAATTATTTTCGCTCCAGCACTTAATTTCGTAGTCCGGCATAACCTTTCGCCAGCTATTAATGCATTTTGTTACAGAAGGAGTCTGTTTACCCCCTCCTAACCAGACATAATGGATTTTTTTAGGAATCATATTCAGATCTTAATTATTTTTCATTATTAATAAAACGGTAAATATCCACTACCATCAAACTCATATCTTAAATCTTCATTTCTCTTTCCTATCACCTTGGCGGGCACTCCACCAACCAAAGTATAAGGCGGGACATCCTTGGTCACTACCGCTCCGGCTGCCACCACCGCACCTTCACCAACGGTCACACCATGAAGAATAATAACATTCGGACCTATCCATGCACGATCTTTAACATTTATAGTTCCTCCCTTAATATTTGTACACCTAAAATAAGGATCATTATAATCATGCTGTTCGGTCCAGAAGCTGGCAGCGGTACTTACATTGACATTCTTACCTATGATGATACCTCCATGACGGGCATCGAGAATGGCTCTGTCTCCAATGATAGAACCTTTTCCTATGGTGAGCAAATGATGGTTGCGAATTTCCGCACCATAATAGATGATACCCCCCTTCGCAAGGTTGACACCCCAAAAATTTTTATAGAGCCAACGACGAATGTGTTAGGAGGGGATTCGTCCCGTCTGAAAGTCCATGTAGCGCAAATAACCTATGATGTAAGAAGCGGCTTTCGCTTTAATCTGCTGTATGAGCGATAGTTTGTATCCTGAAATTGGATCACCCAGCACGCTAAGATCGGTCTTTCTTCCGGCAACTTTCGCCGCATCTTTTTCCTTCTTCATCAACAAAACCACTTTAAGCGGTAATGCCAATAATGCGAAAACTATCCATTTGAAGAATAGCAATACTAATAATGTAACAATAAGAATTATCTCCATAATCGTTATCCTTTGATTTTAATTTCTACTATTTTTCTGTTTCCAAACACTTATTTCTGTTACTCCCCTCCACTTCATCCTTCTTCTCCCCCGTCAAATACTCCCATGAATTCTCCGTCACCACATTCCACCACTCTTCTTTCACCGCTTCTATCTCCTCGTCCAGTCCGCAATCGCCATAGTTCTCGACCAAAGGATGCATGATAGTGGCATAAAAATTCAGATTGTCAGTTTACCATTAAGAGCACTGTAATAACTATGTTCCGTCATGTGGATGGATTTACAAAACCCCTTTACATTGACACCACTGGCCTTTCTAAGGACTTTGATGCTCTCGGCCAACTTCTTCGTAGAAAATTCTCTGTCTTTCATTTTTTTCAGTTTAAATATTGTTAATAATACTATCTGTCTACTAATTGTCTGTCCACTGTGGACAGACGCGTCTATTTTTTCCTTTGTAACTTCGCTGCCATTATTACAAAAAAAACAAAGCACACATGGCTATAAAAGCATTGAAACAAAGCGTTTCCATCAGCGAGACGCAGAAAATGATCCATCAGTGGAAGGGACGGGGAATAAACGACCCCACCATAACCAAGTTACTGGACCTCTACCTGGGAATGCCCGCTTACATGAATTCCCAAGGTATCTATCCGCACTGCAATTTCTATGACATCCGGTTGTCACTCCGCTTTTCGTACACATCAACACTGGTCGCCGCAGTAACAAACTGCCTGTCATTCGGAATGATATGGGACGAACCACACACCAAAGTCATCGCATTTTACTCACCATTATGGTATCGCCAGGAGAATGGAAATCCAACGGAATCACCGCAGAATCCTGCGCAAGAAACACCGCAGGATTCTGCTTTTAATAGTAATATATTATATAATATAAATAATATATATCCTCCGGAGGATTCCCGTAAGGGATATTCCGCCGGAAACGGAGTACGAAACACAGAGGAAACAGATTCCCGGAAGACTCCTTCGGAAATTCCTGCGGAAACGCCTGACGGCGGAAAAACGTCACCGGCCCTGTCTCCCGCCACAGACTTCTTCCACCGGCTCAACGCCAGTCCCGAAGAAAAGCAGCGGGTACTGGTCCCACTCATCAACAGCATAGCCACCAGCCACCACTATACCCGTCCAAGGGCGTTACAAGGACTGGTTATCCTGGTGAACCAGTTTCTCATCCCTTACTTCGACTCCGATCCCCGCTTCTCCCGGGTCTCGCACACGGGAAAAATCATCTGGCTGCAAAACCTCATGAAGACACGCCACGGACAATCATTGATGGGGCAAGCCATTGCCCGGCTGGGCAGCGAACTGAACAAGGATCTGGAAGAAAAACATAGAAAACTCCGTGAATTCCGCCCCGTCTCACCCTTCGAGTGGAAGGAGTCCGACAAGAACATCCGTTATTACGATGATCCTATAGACGGAAAAGTGGAAATACCGGAGAATGCGCCGCCACGCCCTGCCGAAACCGCCATCTGGAACGTGCTGTCCAAAGAATGGGTAGACAATGATTAGTAGTTAGTGACGTTTTGTCATTCTGAGCTCGCGAAGAATCTGAATGCATCCACTTTATGTTTCCGGATTCTTCGTCCCTACCAATGACAAATACACCCGAATATTTATTTTTTAATTCTTAATTTTCAATTCAAATGAAACCCTATTATTCACTCTCAGACTTTCCGGACCGCAAGAATGCGGGAAAGAATTTCATCGCCCGATGCCCCAAATGCGGCACCATGCATCTGTATATCTCAAAAGCCAAAGGACTATATCATTGCTTCTACGCCGGATGCGACTTCAACGGCATTCTGACCGATTACTGCAAGGACAACCGTCCCATGTTCCCTTACAAAAAAGGAGATTCTCCCTCAAATACCGGAACATACCGCCCACAGGATAGCCGGAATGCGGAAAACTCCGTAAACGAAGTCCCCATGCTGCCGGGCGACTACAAAGCCCTCGCCCCCACCGTGATGCAAAAAATCAAGCCGCTGGACGAATCGCCCGACTGTACGGACTCCGACCAGTTGGCCGCACGCCGCTACCTGGCCGACCAGGGCATCTCCCTCACCACCGCCATTGCGGCACACATCGGCTGTCTGCGCCATTACTGCATCACCAAAAACAGTGAGGACAAGCGCGAACAGGCTTCCAGCATCTTTCCCTGCATCGCATACGTGAATTATGTGGACGGACGTCCCGTCAATGCCAAGTACCGCTCATGCAGCCCCATCCAGTCTCCAAAGCCCGAAGAGGGACAGCCCCTGACGTACAGCAAATTCTGGAGTCAGGATTCGCCCACCACACCGTGCGCCCCCTATAACATAGACTGCATCAACCCGCTGCTGGTGGAAGAGGAGATTATCCCCCGCCTCATCATCGTAGAAGGAGGAAAAGACGCGTTGACATTGATGGAAGCAGGATACCGCCATGTCATCAGCGTACCCTCGGGAGCGGCAAGCGACCTGGCAAAATGCTTCGAGGCCTTCATCCCCTGGCTGGACCAGGTACAGGACATCGTGATCTGCGGTGACTCCGACCTGCCCGGGCGCATACTGGTAAAACATCTTTCCGATTATTTCGGGGCACGCTGCCTTTTCACCATCCTGCCCGGAGGATGCAAGGACATAGGCGATGTGATGAAGCTCTACGGCACCGAAGTGGTGCGTAACGTCATAGACGATGCCTGTGCCTGCCAAACCACCGATATCATCACGGTGGAACAACGCAGGGAGGAAGTGATAAACGTGCAGCACGGCAAATACGACCATGGCTACAGCGTGGGCTACGGACCGCTGACCGACCGCGTTTTCCACCCCACCGACATAGGAGGCCTGATCATCATGACCGGAATACCCAACAGCGGAAAGACTGATTTCCTGAATGACCTGACCAGCCGCATCATGCGCGACACGGAACGCTTCGTGTGCTACCTCTCCTTCGAGGTGCCGGACAAGGACAAGCATATCGCCCACCTGGTCCATCTGCTGCTGGGCAAAGCCAACACCACCGCCTATACCGACGAACAGCTGACGCCCTATATTGATTTTCTGAACACTCACATGATTCATCTGGATATGCACGAGGTGCCGCCCACTCCCGGAAATATCCTGCATCGGGCCGATCTGATACGCCGCAGGCATCCGTTGAAATATCTGGTTATAGATCCTTATCTTTTTGTAGAGGCGCAAAGCGGAAAGAACGAGACTGAGACCCAGAGCATCAAGTCGATGCTGACCCGTTTCCAGTCGTGGGGGCGTGACAACCACATCTGGGTAATCATTGTGGCGCATCCGCGCAGCCTGAAGAAAATAGACGGCAAGAACGAGATGGAGGACATCAACATGTACACCATATCGGGCAGCGCCAACTGGGCGAACCTGGCCGATTTCATCCTTTCCATCACTCGCATAAACGAACCCGACCGCGCCTTCACCCGTCTGGATGTATTGAAAGTGCGCGATCAGGAACTATGCCGCACGGGAACCGTGTACTACACCCGCCAACCTTGCGGACGTTACGAAGAGCACGAGAGCGAGGAGGAATGCGGTGGTTAGTGATTAGTGTGGTTAGTGAAGCTGCTCGGTTGGTTTTACACGTTAGCAAGCATAGGCTTATGCATAGGCAAGTATAGGCTTACGCATACGTATGCATAAGGCAACGCCACCGTATGCATGTACACGCACAGCCCACTAACCACTAATTACGGTCTTCCCAGATAATGGAAAATCAATCCCACTTGCACTGAATTGAAAATGCGTTGTCTGTCCACATAGCCCGAATCGAGCAGAGCCTGATAAAGCGACTTGTGATGGTGTATCCAGGCGGAAAGACGGTTCAACGCCGCCACGGGAGTAATATCGGGGGCGTACCCCATGGCCAGATCCCGTTTATAATAAGGTTTCACCGGCCATTCGCCGGAATACGCTTCTTCTTTGTTCATAACATTCACTTTTTTTACTACCATATTTCGACTTAAAATCATCAATTACCTATCAGTAATATTGCCAATTTCATATCGTTAATCTTTATAGCAAATGTAATGAAAATAGCTCACATATAGAAATAGTTCAAGACCTTTAATTCACTTTATCTCACCCTCTGTCACAGTGTGTCATACACCGTCATGCCGGTTTACGCCTCTTCACAACCCCCTCTTTCCGGAGTGTTATCTTTGTCATGTTCAATTCATAGTAACCATTTAAAAACAAAATGATTATGGCATTAAATTACAGTGTTTCATTGCGTCCCAATCCGCTGGACAAGGATGCAGCCCCCAAGGCTTACGCCACAGCACAAATCAACGGTGAACTTACCTTGAAACAGCTCAGCAAGCGTGTTTCTTCACAAACCACCGTGAGCCGCGCCGATGTGGTGGCCGTCCTTACCGCCACCGTGGACAATCTGCTGGAAGCCCTCACCGAAGGCAAACAAGTGGACTTTGGCGAACTGGGCAAGTTCCGTCTCCAGATAGCCAGTGTAGGTACGGAAAAACTGACGGATTTCACCGCTGCCCACATCACCGGGGTGAATATCCAATATGTTCCCGGTGAGGATTTGAAAACCATCTTCGGCGCACTGGAATTCCAGCCCGTAGCCAGCCGGGCCGCACAGGCAGCCGCACTGCGTGCCGAAAAAGAGGGAAAAGCCGTGGCAGACCTGCTGAAGACCAAAGACGAACCGGGAGTCTAAAGTCATGGAGGGAGGAGTAACTCCCTCCCCCTGTCTTGTTTATTCTTTAATGTATCACTCTTAAAACTTTATCTTTATGGAAAATCAGAAAAGAAAATCAACCTGGAGCCTCATCCTCAAAGTAATCATCGCAGTGGCGACCGCCATAGGCAGCGTCATAGGTATACAAAGTTGCATTTAGTCGGCCGGGATGCGTAAAATAACACTGATCATCATCCATTGTTCCGCCACCCCTGAGGGGCGAAACCTGGACTTTGAAGCCTGCCGCCACGACCATATCCACCACCGTGGCTTCAGTGACATCGGTTACCATTTCTACATCACGCGCAACGGCGAGATTCACCGTGGCAGACCGATAGAGAAAATGGGGGCGCATTGCAAGAACCATAACCGCCATTCCGTAGGCATCTGCTATGAAGGAGGCTTGTCTTCCGGCGGCGTACCCACGGATACACGGACGCTGGAACAGAAAGCCGCCATGCTGGCGTTGCTCCGCGAACTGCGAGAGCTGTTTCCCACGTCATTGATTGTGGGGCATCATGATCTGAATCCCATGAAACCGTGTCCATGTTTCAATGTAGTGAAAGAAATGGCAGGCATATAAATATGAATCATTAACCGCTAACTGATATGAAACTACTGATAGACCAACTGATAGTCCTTGACCGGGCTTTTTACCGTTATTATCTGGAGATGCTACTTACCCTGGAACACACCCATGCGCTTACTCCCTGGCAGATGTCCATACTGCTGTGGCGTGCCAAAATCTTCCATGTGGAAATCCTTTATCCGGAACTGCTGCGTATCAGCATCGGCAATGAACAGGAAAAGGATGAAATCCGATTCATGAAGATGTGGAAGCTGAAGGAGCTGGAAAAGGTGATGACCGTGTGGCAACGAAGACAGTGCCAAGAAATTAAAAGGAAAAAGTGGAGATAAGACTCTTTTCCATTTGCTTTTGAGAATGAGGGCAGGAACTTAGAAGGTTTCTGTCCTCTTTTTGTTAATAGTAAAAAGTCATTCAATATATGTAAGCACTAAAATGAAGATATACTTCTTAATTTAGAGCTAACCAATGGAAGCATTATTATAAGTCAATTTGTTTTCGTTCATAACTATCAATCAAAGAGCATTCTGTACAATTGACTATACGTACACCTTGAGACACCGCATAGGCAGCCATAATATCATGATTCTTGAAGACAGCCATTTTCTCTTCCAAATAATCACTCATGCGCCAAACTGTAGAATCCCATCGAAGCATAGGTTTCAATTCCACTTTATTTTTATCATAGAAATGGGTATCACAAATGCATAATTGATTTTTTGAATTAACGGTCAAAGAATCAAAAAATGTATGATCCACGCCATATAAATCAATCTCACTATAACCAGAGTTTATACCTACATAAATCGCCATCAAAGCAACTGTAACTACACTAGGCATTGACAAACCATGCCTATAGAAATAATGACGAAATTCTTCATAACCTGTATATACTGTAAGATTTAAGGGCACGATATGAATATGACTATTATGCAGACCGCTAAATGCCAAAAATTGTCTTTTCAAAGAAGCAGGTATATAAAGATTCATCTCCCAATCCACCTTCTTATTCAAATCATCAAACAACTTCATAACCCTATCATGATTGTGATTTTCTTGAAAGAACATAGGATCAGCCATACAAAAATGCTTTGGTCTAATCTGAGTAAAAATATCCATTGAACCAAAGAAATTCAAGACTATGAAGTCAGTATTCTTAAACTCATCCGTCGTCAATCTAGGTAATACATTCTTCATAGAAGGACCATTAGCAAGCATGGCCACTTTCCCTGAATACACTTTTTTTAGGGGATTTTTCAAATTACCTTTTGTCTGAAATAGCAAATGTGCAAGAAAAAAAACAAACTTAACAGTTTGTTTAACGAACGAAAAAGCACTTTTTATTTCTTTTTTTACCATCTTATCCATAATTTTTTGTTATTCTAATCTTTTTACCCGGCCAGATGCATCGCCCATCATCAAAGCTAAAACTTCTTCTTTAGAAACCTGATTGTAATCGCCTTTGATGGTATGCTTGAGACATGAGGCAGCAACGGCAAAATCAATTGTCTTTTGGTCATCACCTTCAAAAGAAAGCAAACCATAGATAAATGCTAGGAACATCCTTCCAATCGCTGTCACATAATCCCCAACCATCCATATTTGAAAATTATCACTTTTTAGAATTGGTTTGAGAAGAACCTCCCCATTATCATAAAAATAAGTTTTTTTATTGCACAACCGATTATTTCCATCTACACACATCGAATCAAAAAAGGTATGATCTACACCGTATAATCCAATTTGCTGATAGCCAGAATTGGTCCCAACATAAATAACCATATTCGCCACTGTTTGAGCTAAAGGCATGGACAAACCATGCTTATAAAAAAAATGTCGCAAGCATTCGAAACCCTTATAAGTTATGGTATTAAGAGAAACAAGCCGAATATGAGGATTAGACAATGCACTAAACACTTTAAAGTCATCCACAGAGCCTATAGGTGTATAGATATTCATATCCCAATCCACATTCCTGTTCAATACAGAAAAAAGATTTCTCACCTCCTTTTGCTTATGGTTTGGATGAAAAAAACATAGGGTCTGCCAGACAATAATGCTTCGGCTTGATTCTGGTAAAGACAGCTTCCATTCCAAAGAAATTCAAGACAATGAAGTCAGTATCTGAGAATTTATCCATTTGCAATTTGGGCAATACTTCTTTTAAAGATGGACCATTAGCCAAGATAGCTACCTTGCCTGAATATCTTCGGCTAAACGAATTATGCAACTTGCTCTTAAAAATCATTTCCACTAAAAACGCTGCAAAATTAATGGAATCCCGACCTATAGATAAACATTGTTTTATTATCCTCTTTATCTTCTTTTTCATTTCGCAATATATCTTTTAATGATTTTCCTTTTTAATAAATGAAGCAAGTCACAATTCAATAAAAGCAATAATCCTATCGTAATAAAACCTGCAACAAGACTATTCGCGCTACCCGTCAAACATACTGAAACTATATATATACAAGTCAACAACAGCATCAGTAACAAACGGGGGATATGGGTCAATTTTACATACGTCCAACTATACGCAACCCTTGAGACCGACATAACCATAAACGACAGGACAACGGACAGGACTGCTCCCCAAATACCCCACAACGGTATTAGCAAAAAATTGAAAACGATAGAAGATAAACCTCCATAAACACTTGAATAGAAAAAATATCTGCTCTTCCGGACAGCGGAAAAAGTACTCCCCGCCAATCCTGACACACAAGAAAAGAAAATACCCAATGTGAGTACGGGAATATATATCCATGCATCTAAATAATCTGATGAAGTAAAAAAAGAGACTAACCATTTACTGATAAATGTGACAATGACAAGCAACACCAAGAGTATTAAAAGCACACCCCGGAATATCTTATTATAGAAACTAGCGTAACCATCTTTGCCATATTCTTCTAATACGGATATCTGCCAGGAAGAAACAAATATAGTAAATATCATGGCTATAATTCCAGGAAATTTGTTTGCTACGGCAAACAGACCGATGCCATGTAATCCCACATACGTCTCCATTATAGGCCTGTTCAGTGCATTTACAAGCCACCACATCACACCGTTTGGAATCAAAGGCACAGAATATTGAAGCATTTCACGACAGTATTCATTATTCACACTACCCGGTGAACAATATTTGTAACTTCCCGAAAAGAAGAAAGAATACACGCCCGTAAAAAGATTTGCCAGAATAAGAGAAAGTACATAACCGACAACTCCCTTCAAAGGGATCAGAATGAATGAACAAATAGCTGTAAGCAAGGTCAATACGATTCCAGCCATTCCATAAACAATCATCTTATCAATGCTGCGTGTAAACTGCTGAAAAAACTGCTGCAAAAGTGTTGCTGCCATCAAACCGTATATCAACCAAAGATAATCCGTAAAACTGTTTGAAAAACCATATATGGAAGAAACAAAATCTACAGTCCCAAACAATAAGAAGGAGACAAAAAACGCCTGCAATACAAAAACAATACCTGAAGAGAAATATTGCTTTTGCTTCTCCACTTTCTGCCCTTTTGGAAAGATAAATATAGATTCTGCTATGCAACAAGAGACAATGCTAACCAGAAAACTGACATAGACATTTATTATATCGGTTACTCCGTAATCCTCAACTGATAGCCAACTAGTATAGAATGGCAACATAACCAAGCCTATAAGCTTACTGCCGGCATTGCCGATGAAGACCAAAAGCGTGTTTTTACCTAAACGCTTGTATTTGTTCATTTCTAATTAATGAATTATACGAGAATTTCTATAGAGACATACTTATCGTCTTTTCGAAATCAGGATAAGGAATCTCTTGAAATAATCCAGTACTGACACACCCTGCATCTTGTAAGTGGAGATGATGGTATGATATACCGCTGAGACATGGACCATCTTATCACTTCCGAAGAATAACGAATTCTTTCGCTCACCGGCTAAGAGGCAAATAAATCGTCCGGCAATGAAACTGTTGATTGAATAAAAGCCACCATTTAAGTAAGCAAACAGCTGAGTCCAAAAAGTATTCATATAAACCCGATACAAAGTCTCATCACAGTTCACGATAGCATCCTTCTTCAAACAGGTTATAAGGTACTTTGTTAAATATGCAGAATTTTTCTATCGAACCAATTTATAACGGACAAAAAGACGTTCAAAATCAGTATTACTATACATATACTTTGCCAATAAATTAGCTCTATAATTATTAGAACAAACGGATACTTTTTATTAAAATTCTCCTATTTTTTCAACAATATCTAAAGGATTAGAGTAACGAGCAATTTCACTAGCCACATTATTTTCCATTCCTATTTTTTCAATTATTGCTTTCATTATCTTATTTTCGTATGCAACAGGTATGACAACTACCCCATCATTATCAGCAAATATTAAATCAGAAGGTGAGATTGTTACCCCCAAAACATTAATAGTCCGATTAAAATTGGCTAAAGTAGCACGTTTACGCACGTCTTTACAGTTATAGCCTTTTGAAAAAACAGGATAATTCATTTTCATAACATTATCTCTATCACGAGTCACTCCACCAACAATCGTTGCAGAGGCCCCAGAACGGATGGATAACATTGTATTTAGTTCACCAAAATAAGCATAATCGGGACATTCATTTTCAACTACTATAATATCATTATCCGAAATCTCCGCATAAGATTTCAAAGCATCATAAATACCATGAAAATCTTCTCCTTTTTCTAGTTTTCGTATTTTCAAAGTTCGTGCACGCCCCAAAACCTTTGTACCCCCAATATTACATTTCAAACCTGTTATCACACAATTATATAAACCAATATCATCTAAAACGTCAGATAGCATTGCACTATTTACAAGTTTCTTTAAGAATTCCAATTTTCTATTTTCTAAAGATTTCAATCCCTTAGAAATTATCTCTGCCAATTCAAAGTCTAATGGATAATTCACATCAATAGCTTCAATAGGCTCAGCTTCTAGTAAATAAGGCTTTATACCATAACGGCGTTTCATATTTAATGCTACATCACTATTTGTTATATACAACCCCATTGTTTCTACGATTGTATCAGGTAAATCCTTACTATTTGGGATATGCATTCTATCATAATTGGGACCTTCTTTACTCCATGTATATTGTTTCTCATTTTTCACCAAAATAACAGAATCATAAAGATCACCCTGCTCCTTCAGTATATTGATCCCTTTTTCAATTGTAGAAGGTTTAATAAAAGGACTGGTACCTAAAATCTGTATATAAATATCAGCATTTATCTTTTTTGCTTCATTATAAAATAGACTGTGTCCGTCAGTTTTATTGGTAGCTAATTCTGGATCACGTTTCAAATAAATACAATTCGTATGTTTTGCAATTTCATAAATTTCATCTTTTTCTGTATCTAGAAAAACTTCATCAATAAAAGAACAACGTACGAGTTTTTCCAATGTATGTAAAAATAAAGGTTTACCGTTCATTAATGTTGTATTCTTATTTTTAATACGTTCACTAGAACCCTTAACTGGCAAAAAAGCAACTATTTTCATATCTGATTACTATTAAATTAAATCATACAATCTCTATAATCTATAAAACCCACAAAATCATTATTATCATCTAAAACTATTAATGTGTGAATTCTTTTCTCATTAAATAAATGTTCTATATCTACAATCTTTTCTTTCTCATATACTATTATTGGATTTGTTACCATAATATCTTTTACAACCATATCAAATGATTCTTTCTGATATCTTTGAAATGTTCTACGAATATCCCCATCAGTAATTAATCCAACTAAATGACGAGAGTTTAAGACAACTGCCATACCTAACCTTCCATCACTTATAATTGTCAGAGCCTCTGCTATTCTCATATCAGAATTAACAATAGGTAAATTATCTTTTCGCATCAAATCCCGCACATTAGTTAAAAGTTTTTTTCCCAAGCTACCCCCAGGGTGATATTGTGCAAAATCTTTAGCTTGAAAGCTACGTATTTTCATCAATGCACATGCTAAGGCATCCCCCATCGCCAAAGTAGCGGTTGTAGATGAAGTCGGTGCAAGATTTAATGGACACGCTTCATATTTCACCGAAATATTCAAATGACAATTGGCATATTCCGCCAATAATGATGTCTGATTTCCTGACATAGCAATAAGTGGGATATTGCGTTTTTTCAAAAATGGAATGAAACGAAGCAGTTCGTCTGTCTGTCCCGAATTTGATATTGCCAAAACAATATCATTAGAAGAAATCATGCCCAAATCACCATGAAAAGCATCCAAAGGATTAATAAAAAAGGAAGGTGTTCCAGTACTGGCCAAAGTAGCTGCAATCTTTGCACCACAATGACCGGATTTTCCTACGCCCGTTACGACCAATTTACCCCTGCTATGATAAATCAAATCTATAGCTTTATCAAAATCATCTGTCAATAAAGGAATTAAATCTAGTATAGCCTGCGCTTCATCTTGAAAGCATTTAATGGCATAATCTTTTATTTCACTCATAATAAACTGCAAATTACTTTTTCCAAATCTTTCAAATAAAGCATGTTAGGCCCGTCACTCAAAGCCATATCCGGATTTGGATGTACTTCAAAGAAGTAACCAGTAGCTCCAAATGCTTTTGCAGCTAAAGCCATTGCCGGAACGTATTCTCGATTTCCACCAGTTTTCCCTCCATCAGCACCCGGACGTTGAACCGAATGTGTACAGTCCATTATAACATGAGGAGTAATAGAACACATATCGGGTATATTACGAAAATCAACAACCAGATTGTTATATCCAAATGTATTTCCACGTTCTGTCAACCATACGTTTGCATTACCAGTCTCTCTAACTTTCTCAACAGGGTATTTCATATCTTGGCCAGACAAAAATTGAGCTTTTTTTATATTAATAATTTTTCCTGTTCTAGCTGCTGCCACTAGCAAATCGGTTTGGCGACAAAGAAAAGCAGGTATTTGAATTACATCAACAATTCCACCGACAATTTCTGCCTGATAAGGCTCATGTATATCCGTCAATAAAGATAAACCATACTTCATCTTTATATCATTCAACATTGTTAATCCTTTTTCTAAATTCGGGCCGCGATAAGAATGAAGGGAAGTACGATTTGCTTTATCAAAAGAGGACTTAAATATAATATTAATACCATATTTATTATTCAAACGAACTAATTCCTTTGCCACTTCTTCCAATATATCGAAAGTTTCTATCACACAAGGACCAGCTATAAAAATCGGTTTATACATTTTTTTAATTTATATTTAACAAATAAAAAGTTTAAACTAATAATCCAACAAATTCTATTTTTCACTCTCTATAGTCCTTATTTCCATTCATAATCTCACGGAAGATATATACCAGATAATCCCTAACTTCCAGACCATACATTTTGGCTGTTTTCATTATGGTAAGATATGTAGCAACTACATCTACTCCGGCATCACGCTATAGAACAAAGTTTTTTTGTTTACAGTAAAAGGTCTGAACACGCTCAGCAATCATATTGTCAATTGCATAGTGACCATCCATAGGATAGTTCTGTAATTCAGCCCAGCCATTAAGCATATAATGAAAAACATTGTCCATCAAGTCGCCAAAATGAAGACGATTTGCATTCTTTATGTTTGTACTCAAATTAGGGCTCCCTTCAATTTTTAGGCACTTTTCAGTGCACAAGCTATTGAGAAATTAAAAATAAAGCGATTAATTAACAGTTAACCATGGATAGCTCGATGTTCTAGGGCATAAGATTAACATAATCCCGGCATCCGTCAAATATTTTTTATAAAATTTCCAGGTATTCCCAAGCTGAGCAGCCATTAAGCTTTACTATGCTGATAATGCTGTGGTAAGCAGATGCCATTTCTGCCCACTCGTCACTGCCGAAGTGGATTATAGACTTAGATTTCACGCAACCACTTCTTCCCCCATCGAACGGGCAGGATTTCAGAATTTCATTGTAAAATTACATAATTCAAGCCTAACTGACCCACTACACCATTATGGGTCTGCACCTTAAATCCTCCGCTAAGCAACAAGGCGGAAGTATATAAAAACAAGCGTAATACATACGTTGTACCGCTAAATTCCAGTGCTCCGTAGCTATCATGTCCTCTGCTTCCCACAATGTAGCATACGACTTAACTTTTCGGTAAGCTACCACAGCTTTTATGTCTTCCTTGCTTAAACTCATACCAACCGTATCCCCTCGTCTTTCACATTGTGGTAAAAAGGAGTGAAATGCTGCTTTACCCAATCCTTAAACGTATAAAGCACAGGACTGATGCATTCATTAAGCGACCATCCCAATTCTACCAACGGATAGGATACATTATCATAATCGGCCGATTCGATCTTAGGCTTATCCAACAAAATAAGCACGTCCCAATCGGAATCGTGACGCGCGTCTCCACGAGCACGAGATCCAAACAATATGGCATGAGCTCCTAAGGGAAGCACTTCCCTCAACCGTTCCGTTATGGATTGTAAAATATCTGTTTTCATTGCCTATTCTTTTTGCTATACACTTCATACAAACTATATGCAATAAATAATTTTCTGTATTTCCTAACGTTGCTTTTAAAATGTTCATCAAAGAAAACAGAATTTCGATGCTATTCTATCTTCTCAAACGGAAAAGCATGAAGATAACTAACCGCCACCGTCATATTACCAAAAGCGAATACCAGCCGGGTATTGCGATGCAGGCGCATGATACAACCCTCCTTACCTTGGAAGACACCACCGGTAATACGGATTTTCTGCTTTTTCTGAAGATAATCCTCCAAAGGGCGATTCATCAGTTCGATGTTATAGGGCATGGATTCGTACAAATAGATGAATTCCTCCATCTGGCGTTGAGGGATGACTGCCGCACGGTGCGTATTATAGTCCGTCACCAAATACTGACGAGGAAGCATGGCGGACAGAATGAGTTCCAACTGCTGCAAGGGAGCGCAGACAAACAACCAGCCGTTGCCCACGATTTCCTTCTCGTCCGTCAAAGCATTCAACTTTTGGGCGGAACCGGTGGCAAAGGCCTCTTTCACCACCCGGACGGAATCACGACGGGCGATATATTCTTCTTTAGTATAGCCGCACTGCTCGAAACGTTTTTTATGGTCGGTCGTAGTGTAAGAAAACACTTTAAAACAAAAATATTTCTCCTCTACGACACCTGATGGAGTACGAAACTTTACGGCTTTCCTGCCACTAAAGACTCCGATGTAGCGTTTCAATTCTTTGTTGGAAAGATACAGGTAATACCAATTGACTTCAGGGTGTTCTTTTCCTATTCCCGCCAATGGCATGATTCCTTCATTTGACCCCGGGTCTGAGACGGAAGCGATTGAACTGCAGAGCAGTAACTTAGGCGCCTCGCTCGTTATGTTTTGATCACTGAGAGGGAGCGCTTCGGATATAGGCTCCACAGGATTGTTTAGTTCCATCAAAACATCATAATTAAATTTATTTCTACAAAAAATGAGGCTTAAACAAGCCCTCAATTTCCTTCTTTATTTTGGGGTTCTCTTAGTAAGAGAACCCCAAGTTTTATTAAATGCCTGATAATATGGTTTATAGGAGTGCTTTCGACCTTGATTTTGCAAACAATCGCGAATTTGAAGCCAATTTTGAGGTCTTTTTTTAATGATGATATTTCGATATTAAGGAATTATAGTTATCTTTGCAGCGAAATGGGGTTCTCTTACTAAGAGAATCCCAAGTTTTATTAAACAGTAAAAATGAAAATCTTTTGATTGTCAGCCTATTATATCATAGGCTTGTTATTGCAACTAATTTTCCATATTTAGATTTTCATGATGCAATTTAGGTTGTACCTATTCACAGCTTATAAATAAGTATATTTTAATAAAGTAATACATTAGCAAACGTATATATCTCTTTATGCTTAGGATAATTTGAGATAAAAAAAGAGGAAGCGTCCTCTCCCGAGATTACGCTTCCTCCATCCATACTAATTA
>CAUHML010000046.1 GCA_959606905.1 uncultured Bacteroides sp.
GCCATAAGAATAGTCAATATATAGATACCATGTTTCATTGTCGTTCGTTTCTGATAACAAATATAGAAGTTAGAAAACAAATCGAATCATACTTTTAGAACAAAAACAAAGGCATGAAAGGTTCTGTGAAACGATTGAAACTATTTTGCAAGTTTTGAGAGTTTAAGGTCAATAATAAACAGAAAAAGGAAGTTCTGACAGGCGGCTTTTCCACATACACATGGATGCCAAGCTTCATCTCCTCTATACAAATCGGGAAATAACTATGATCGGGAGTCGCCAGGAATTTTCTACGAGATATTTTATCCCCACCCAAAAATTTCATTAAAGAAATCATGTATCAAAGTGGGTTTATGAATAGATCACATTTCTATAAGGAGTGTACAAAGCGGATGGGAGTGGCACCTAAAGACTACCGTTTGCATAATAAAAAATAGAAAAGCTACAAAGGTCTCATATACTAGCAGCAATATCATTCCTGATCTGCTGAATTGCAAGAAGCAATCCAGGTAGATGCACTTTTACTATTTTAAAAATTTCTTCGGGGTCAATAGATAAATATTCATGAGAAATAATATTGCGCAGTCCAATGATGCTCCTCCATGGAGTACCGGCATAATTTATCAATAATTCATGATTAGTCAGGTTATCTATATTCTTAACAGTCTCACCTATGGTTTGCAAACGCATACAAGTCGCATCAAAAATATCCATCTTATCAGGAGAAGCTAAGAAATCATTTACAGAAATGACACTACCACATCTTTCTATAGTTGTATTAATACGTTCTTCTACAAAAAAAAGCATATCCAATATGTCAGCATTAGATATAGATTACATCTTTCTCTATATGATTGCGAAATAAACTACGCATAATTGCGGTTAAAGACACGACATCCACTTTTGCATTAAAACGCTCTTCTAATGACTCTTTTATTTCCATTCGAGTAAAATAATCCGGATCTTGAAGCTTTACACAAATATCAATATCACTATCCTCTTTCTGCTCACCACGAGCCACAGAACCAAAAAGTCCCAACTTTTCAATTCCATATCTCTCCCCAAATTCTTCCTTAAAATTCCGGAGAATAGCGATTATTTCATCTTTTGTTTTCAATTGACACTATTGTTATAATGTAAATATTAAAATTTATATTGGAATTAGCAAGTTCTTAATCATATTTTGTAGTATCACTAATTAAAAAAAGATGCACAGGTCATCGAATTTTCATCGATCCCCTGTACACCTACTACTCTAAATTCTACTTCAAAACATAAATAGCCTAATTATGCTGCCGAATCCATTATTAACAACCATGTTAGTTTTATCCATCAAAAGTACAGAACATAATTACGTAAATAGTTCAGAAGTGCCCAGAACGCCATCATCATTGCCAATACAAACAAAATGACAAGTCCGATTGCCAAAGCAATCCAATGTTGTGAATGATCATCAGAATATTCTTTATGACCATCATTAAACTTGTATATTGTCCGCACTGTCTGCGCTCCTGCCAATAACCCGAACACTCCGGCAAAAATACCATTATGAATATTTCCACCGCCACGAAGTGCCCGCTTATCAATTAAAAATTGAGGCGTCCTGCTCGCTACCACATACAAACCGGTAGCTATTAAAGTAGAAAACATCATACCGACTCCCATCATCCAATACATCAAGATACCCACAATGACACCTAACCAGATTAATTTCTTGGAACCATCAAAATGACGTTCTTCACCACTATTAATCACATCAGTCAATGAGTTTAAGCGTTCTATGACATCAGCATCAGTAGGACACATACCGATAACCTGATCAATCAAAAGAACAGATTTCTTAATTTGCTTCATCTTTGTCGGCTTTCTGAATTCATCATCATCTGTTTTTTCAATCACCGTCCAAGTAGCAAATGCCTCATCCATCAGCTTCCACGCCTCCGTTATCTCTTCATCCGTCATTTTCTCCGGCATTCCGGCTGTAAGGCGTTTATTCAACATTCCTTCTACCGTAAAAACCTCTTTATAACGTGCGCCCTTATACCATACAAAAAACATATGCCCCACAATAAATAAAACAACGGCAATATACAAAATCAGTTGGAGAACAGCCAATATCTTTACTCCCAAAGGAACTCCGTCATCCGCCGCAGCATCAGCTATTGCATCAGCTCCACTACCGCTTTTTACAAGTGTCAATCCATTAAAGGCAGCATCTTTTCCGCCTTTATCAAGTCCGGAAAACGACAACTTATCATCTTTATAAACGACTTTGCATTGACCGGAAATCCCGGCATCAACCTCCGGACGTCCGCCTACAAAAGAAAGAGTCAGTTCATTCCCGTTCATACTCTCGACGTAAAACTCATAAGTTGCCATCAAAGATTCCCTTCCACCGGGTTCCAGCATATTCACTTCCATAAATCCATTGCATCTGGCATTCTCATTATAAGGATTCAATTGCCAATTACCATCACAATTCAATGTGAACGCAACCTTTAAATCGCCTTCTTTATTTGCTCCTAGCCAGTCACCGCTAAAAACATCTTCCTGCGCAAATGCAGTCATCGAAATAACCATCATTACAATGGCACACAAATACTTTTTAATATTCTTCATAATATAATAAAATTAATATTTCAACACTTTGGCTGCCACGTTCTTAAATTGCGGCATAGCAAGCCCGATAGAAGCTCCAATATAAGTCGGATCACAAATTATGTACTTCTTTCCGCTTACAGTTATATAATCTCCGTCAATGTTTTCATCAAAACAGACCGCTGTTGCCATGTGATTGGGATATTCCAACAATACAACATCAAGCCCCATAAGAGTACGTACCAAATAAGAGTATAACACAGCACGGTCTTCGCAATCGGAATAAGGATAGTAGAACAGCTCATCCACAAAGAAAGGCTTTTCATAACCAAACTGGTCACCATCTGTCTTATAATCAAAAGCTGTCTGCACGAAATTAATCAGTATATTAGCGGCTTCCGATTGTTTTTTCCCTTGTACGGCAGCTTGCAATGATGGAAGCACCGTCTGTTGTACTTCCTGACTGACAGGAGCTCCCACATAGACAGAAAAGTCACATTGCGGATAATCCTTATAGAAGGAAATAAGTCCCGAATTTACTTTCGAGCAGACTTTGACGGATGGATAAGCTTTCGCTTGCAACGTTTTCTCCACGTAAGTTCCTGAAAAGGGTTGAGGAGCAGTGATATTCATATTTACCGGGTTCTTCGCATTGGCGAAATCACGGTTGTAAGTGTAAATAGAATTAGTTTTATCCGGGGTAGTATCAAACCTGTAATAGTTTACTCCATTCAAAGTAATAAAACAGGTAGCATAAATCATGTTACCCGAAGCATAGAATAAAGTAAGGCGGTTATCCATACGCGCCACCTTAACCCTATATCCCGATTGAGAAAGGAGAAACATTTGCATAAGAGCTATTTCATCGGAATGAGTACTTCCACATAGTTCAGTAGCAACTTTCCTCGTCAACAGCAGATAACCATAGTCATTCAGGGCATTATCCTTTTTAAAAGCCAGACAGTCGTCTATCAAAGGCTGATAGTTGCTACGCGATAACGTCTCCCATCCGGCAGAAATATCTTTCTCTGCAATCCCTTTTAAAGTGAGCCGGTTCTTCAATGAAGCATTGACAACACAATCTTTACTGTAGAACGAAAACTCTACACCGGAAAGTGAGCGTTTGGCCGGAACGGTTTCTTCAGGCTTCACTTCCGGTTTTATTTCAGGGAGCACCGCAGAATCCTTTTCCGGTTCTACAGCCACATCTTTACCTCCCGGTATAACCGGAACCGGTGTTTTCCCTTTTGAAGGAGAAAATGTCGCACTTGGAGTCACTGTCGGAATGGGGAGTCGGGTCACCTCCCCTACTTTAACCTCTTGCGGTTTTGTTGCCGGCTTCTTATGGTCAAAGCTGACCGGTTTTACAGGCTCTGGTCTTTGAGGACGTACCACCGGCTTCTGCAAGTCATACTCTTTCCAGGTTTCTTTCAGAAATTCGGCAAATTCCTTATTCTGTTCGCTCACAAAATCATCAAACTCTTTTTGCTGCTGCTTCACAAAATCGTCAAACTCCTTCATGTCTTTATCTATTTGCGCAAAAAGACTAAACGGCAAACACAATGAAAAAACTACCATAGATAGTATTCGTATCCTATTTTTCCTCATTTCCTTATTATATTTTGTTGTTCTGTTATCTGCCAATCCACACACAGCTTATTATTCCGTATATCTTTGATAAAGGGGAAAATGGACAAGACGGCGACAACCTTCTCCCGATACAAACCACAACCGGAATCAGTGCCACCATTAAAACGATCGTCCACCTGCTTGACATTTACATCAGAAAACGGATATAACAACAGCGTCTTCACTAAAGAAGACATATAGGCATTCCAAAAGGCATTCCTCATATCCATCTTCTCCAATCCGTCCTGACCTCCGGAACCGGCATCTTCATACCAACAGCCTTCTTGTGAAGAACAAATTTCAACTCCGTTCATATATGAAATTATTTGAGGAGATGACTGTGTTCCCTTAAGCTGAAACCATGACTGGTCTGATTGCTCCCTACAACTATCCGATTCCAACAATAAATTGAATTTCACCTCTTCTTCCTCAACCCTTTCTTTCGTAAACAAAAGCATCAACTCACTAACGGAATGATAAGAAAAATCGCAACTATCATTCGATGGAGTAAAAGATACCTCCAGAAATTTCTCTCCAAATATAGAAGTATATTCATGCTCAATCCGGTAAGAAACATGTTGAACGGGATGTTCGATCACTCCCAGTACAAGCATTTTGTTTCTTTGGTCTTCGTATGTATTACTGGCAGTCTCCATGGTGGAAAAAACGTCCGAGAGAAGTCTCAATTGTACCCCTTGCTGCAATGAATACAGATAAGCCGCTCTTTGCAAAGCAAGCATCCTTGCAGCTTCGGATTTCATACAAGGATCAGATATACCAACTACCCGGCCTTTCCGTTGAGAAGCAAACACCCATTCCGGCAAAGTCTCCCGCTGTCCCGGTCTCCAGTCATAAGATTGGTTATAAACTGTATCAACAGGCATTGCCTGTGAAAACACATCAATACCGGGAGACAAAAGCAACTGGATAATAAAAATAACTACCCAATTATATCTTATATCCGACAAATTAAGTTTCATCATTCAATCTTCAAATAGTTGGGTAGTTATTAAAGAGATCATTACTATCCGCAATGTTTTAAACAAGCTGCTTATTGGGCGTTTTTACTCATTTCTTCTTCAAATACCTTTTTGAACTTTTCATATTCAAAGTCAATGCGCAATTTGTCATCATTCTTAATACGATTTGCCATAGCATTCATGATTTCCTCTCCTGCCAGTTCAAGAGAGACATATACTTTGTATTTACCATCAGGAGTCTTCATGGTTTTTTCACAAATTACACGCGTACCGCTCAATTCCTGTTCCACTACCGTACGGGTCAATGATTGATAACGACTTTTGCTTTCATCATTTTCACCTTGCTGATAAGAGGAAACATAACTATCAGTTACCGATTTCACTTTTGCATTGATAGCAGTAGCAATTTCAGCCCGGGCCTCCGTCATCGCTTTTTTCTTTGCAATAGACATATCCGTAGAAAGTCCCATCGAACTAGCTCTAAAATACTCTTTGTTCGTTTGAAATTCCGGTCCCGAACAAGGAACATTAATTTCTACGTCCTGTTGCACTGCCGGTTGCTGCACTGTTTGTGTTACAGGTTTTGAACTACCGCAACTTGTCATAACAGCAATGGTTAGCAATGCTGTTCCCAATAAATTAATTCTTTTCATTTCAAGTCTTTTTTAATGTTAATATATGATTCATTTCAAGCCTCTCAACTTCACTATATTATTTTTGAAATCCTTCAATTGCAGCAGTGCCACAGATTGCAACTTACTTACCTCAATAACCATCTCCGTAGGCAGATCAGGCACAATGAGCGCAGTGACTCTGCGGTCATTGAACTTAGAACCCAGTTTGAGACTGACAATCGGAGATTCTTCACCTTTTTCGTTTATAACCGTCAGATTTCCATTATATAAGTCCACTTCGCAATCGTCAGCATTTGTATTCACAATCTTAAGATGTATCCTCGATTTGTCTCCCAAAGTTGCAAGTTTGTCAAATTCAACAAAGACACCATCCAACCATTCAACCCGAATTGCCTTTTGATTCTCTGGTTTGGCGGACTTAACCGGAACCAAAGGAGCAGGAATAACTTCCGGCACCACAACAGGGACAGATATAACCGGATCAGCTTCTTTTTCCGGTACGGAAGGACCGACTACCGGAACAGGAACATCCGGCAACATCTTCTGTCTTTCCGGAATCTTTCCGGTTCTGTCGAATGTTATTTTCTTCAATTCACGTACAAACTCCCAGTTCAGCCGTTTTATCAATTCACGCGCCGCCATATTCTTGCCTTGAGAAGCGGACTTATTTTCAGGTACTAATGTCCGTTCATCATTAATAGAATAATTCAATAGGATTTGCCCCGTCCGGTTATTTTCTATTTTAATCCCCAACGTAGAAAAGAATTCGATGAAGTTGTACAGTTCACCCGGAACGGTATTGCCTTTACGACACTTATTATCCAATGTAACGATAATGTCGGCTTCAGAAGGAGATGCAACTACGTTAAAGAAATGATTGTTCAGCAAACTCTTCACAGTTCGTTCCACCGCCTCTATATCGCTCTGCGCACTTCTAACATAAGCAGAAGTCTGTGTCTGCGCCGTGTTGATAGTCAACGTTGCTCCGGGAAGAGAAGAAAGCATTTGTTTGAATAAAGCTGCATAACTTCCCTTCCGGAACAAGCTGAACACATCATCAATTAATGAAATTCCAATTTCCTGCTGTGCCTGTTTAGAAGTAATATTGCGCACATAAAGAGCGGCAACTCCCGATTTGTCGGTGGGAGACATGGAAGACAAATCTCCCGACCCGGAAACAAACTCGGCTTTCAACCGGATATTCCTTAACGGATTTCCATTACGGTAAACACCTATAGCAATAGGCTCCCTTATACCTTGAAACGGCGTGACTGAAACGGTTGCCGGATTCAGAACAATCGTTATTCCATCAAATACTCCAGCCAAAGCCGCATATAGTTCAGTCGCCAAATTAATTGTCTTTCCTTCGTAAGAGCAGAACAACTCCTGATTAAGCACCGGGCGTATAGCCTCCATTCCATTTGAGAATAATTCAATGGCAGTCATTAAATCTCCCTGTTGTAAAGTAATGTGTCCCTTATACCAAAAATCGAATCCGTTACGGATTGCCTTCTGACGACGTGCTTCCACCAAGGCCGCATAATCATCCTTATTCAGTTCATAATAAACCCAATACTCATTGTCACTTCGCCAGGAATCCACCAGACGAAAGTTCTCTATTTCCGCCCGGGCTTCTGTACGAATACTCTCTGCGAAGGTTTGTTTCACATTACCATCGTCCTCCAACGTATTCAACAAAGAATTAGCAGCAATCACCACTTGAATTTCAGATACAAGGTCAGACAAGGCGTTTTGCTTTGCCTTTTGCTGATAATCTCCTTCCGATATTTCAGCCATTCCTATTCCGATATAATTTAAACCACTAACAGGATGCTGTTTCACCCAGTCAGGACGGTTCGTTTGTTGACCGGAAAGCGGAAAGCAAAACCATGAAATCACAAGAATAAATAAAAGCCAATGTTTCATACGTCCTTGATTTATTGAATAGTCAAATAGATGGTACTTCCATCCACTCTGTGTTCACTATCTATTCCGAAATCATTCAGATAATTAACCAGATTATCCGCAAACGTGATGCAATCCATCGGCAAGCCGTCGCTGTCCTTTGCAGGAATCTGTATCGAATCAAATATCAGACTATCGTCCACAGCACCTTGAATATGGTAGCATCCTCCCTGAGCATTCTTCCTCACCCAGTTGCGTATATGCGCCGAAAGAGTAGTGCTCCCGTTTATCCGGCTGTTCATCGTATTGACAGCGTTATCAGCAAGACTGACCCGAAGAACTATCGTATTTCCCTGTTGGACTCTCCGGGCAAACTCCTTTGAAATATCTTTCAGAAAACCATCCAAAACATCCTGTGCCGCATACGCACATAGTTTGTCCACATCTGTTGTCCTAAAGCGGTTCGTCCAGCTTTTCCGGCTGGCTAAATCAATTCCTGTAGCGGTCTCACGAGCAGTCATAATCAACGATACCCTACTACCTGAGGTTGCCGATATATCTTTCTTCAAATCAACAATCACATATACATCTGCCCCCGAATTCATCAACAACTGTTTATCATTGGAATCAGCATTCTTACTCTCCCATTCAGAAGCACGCAGAGTACCTGCCTGTTTTCCTTCGGCAGCTACCGTCTTCACACCAAGTTTGACGAATCCTTCTTTTACCGTACTTACCGCTACGCGAAGATCAAAATCATTTTTCAGGATACCGGCATACGAACTCCGGTCATTACTTTTATAAGGAACCACCATAATGGTTGGAAGAGCAACCTGTTGCCGGGTTTCTTCCATCGACATCTCCTCCATGGGCTTTGTCATCAATTTGTTCCGTATCAAATCCTTTTTAAGTGCACCCAGTAAAATTTGGGCCGTAACCGTACCCTTATAAAGTCTGGAAGATTGTCGCACCGGTTCTTCGACCGTCTCATAATTTTTCACAAAAAGCATATAGCGTGAATTGAAAAACTGGTTCATATAGTAAGAGTCTTCTTTCCCAACCAGCGGCCGACCGTTTTCTACTCCGTCAATACCATTCAAGAAAAGAGCGTTGAAAATCGACTTCAATGCCATAGAATATACATCTTTCTTCTTTTCTGCTATTCCGGAAGCTGTGATAACAGCCAAATTATTATCTGCTTTCACGCAAGACAGATCATTGGAGTATAGCTCCTGTGCTGTGAGATGAATAGTATATGTCGCCAGCAGGCTCAAAAGTAGTATTCGTAGTTTCATTTTCTTTTTGCTAGGAGAAAAGTTGATAATTGAAATTGATTATAGTGACAAAAAGGTATCTTTCCTCGAAATGATAATCAACTTCCTTTCTTCCTTGGTAGCTCTCATGATTTCTTCCCCACCTTTGCTGACACTGCACAAAGAACGTGCCCCGCTCAACACTTCTTTCACGTTTAAGCGACCGATTTCTTTCAATGACAGTTCACCGGCAATGTCCATCTCTATGTAAACAGTAAACTTCTGTCCTTTCTGTATACCTCTTTTTGTTCCAAGATCAACGTATACAGTTTGTGCTTTATCTTTCTTTGTGCTTTCCACTTGCACAATCGTACCTTGTATCTTAAAATTCTCGTTAACAAAGTCATCCATACTTATTTTGGCATAATCCAACGTTTTAATGATTGCCTCTTCAGGAGTATCTCCTATACTTCCCGTCAACCCTTCATGAGAGAAAGCCTGGGTACCTTTGAGCGTACCATTAGAAGGATCCACAATCTTTAATGTGTAAGAAACACTTCCTTTATAATAGGGCTTTCCTTTACTGTCCGTTTTTTTAATGCCCTGCATACTTGTAATGTTCCCCTGAATCAGATATTTAGCTCCCAACGTCGTCATAGCCTCGCTTCTGGCAACAACATCTCCCATAGCGGAAGCTTCCTGACGCCGCCTGGCTTCGGTTTTCAATGCTTCATTAGAATCAACGTCAATCAACACGACACGATTCATTTCTTGAATACCTTCAATAATTTTATTACGCAAAGCTTCTGCTAAAATGTTGTTTATACTGCCAGGACGGGAAAAATAATCAATGTAAACGCTTTCTTTTCCATCTTCATTAGTTTGTGCATAACCTAACATCGAAATTAAGCAGATTGAGAACAATAGTAAAATCTTCTTCATGTTTGTTTTTCTTTTATTATTAATGAAATGTTTGTTTTTTAAGTGTTAAGAGTCACTGCGTGTTTCTCCGGTTGCAAAGTTAAGCACACATCAAGATCAATTGTATACACAATATTTACTACAACTATCCATTAAACGCATAGTATTATCCAAATATCAACGAGAAAGGAAAATATAAAAGGAATATTGCAGTATGTACGATAATATGAAGTATTTTTCTCTCATTCAAAATCTTTCCATCATTGTATTTTCTTCAGTTCCTTTGAATAAGTATAAAATAGCATTTGTTATATCCGCTAAAATTGTTACATTTGTCGAATAAAAATTGCTTCCCAACAACAATATACATGGAAACGGATTTAAAAAAGATAGTAGGACATCGGCTGCAAATGCTTCGTATGGAAAAGAATCTTACTCAAGAACAAATGGGAGAAAAGTTGAACCTGTCAACAAGTGCCTATTGTAAGATTGAGTATGGTGAAACCGACCTCACATTAACAAGGCTGAACAAAATAGCAGAAGTGCTAAATATGTCTGCATTGGAGCTATTTAATAAAATAGATGGAAATGTGTATGTCAATAATACAGGTACAATCGGGACAAATATCGGAGTCGCGAAAGATTGTAGCACTGTCCGCATCGAAGCTGCAGAGGATCTCCGTGAACTAATCAAGGCAAACAGCCGGTTTATCGAGATATTGTGCAAACGCATAGAACTTTTAGAGAATAAAGTACTGGTATAGTAACATACTCATAGAATTATTACATTAAGGTAACAATAATGAGAATGCACAGATCACCGATTAGTTATCGATTTTCTGTGCATCACTACTATTTTAAAAACACTTTTAAGACACCCTACTAAAATTCTTTATTAGGTGTAGCTTATACCCCTAACTCTTATAAAAAGGCTTACGCAAAGATATCACTGCGTAGAATATAACCGATTACATCTCCTTTACGTACATTGGTACCTTGTTGCGCACATATTTCCACCACACGTCCGGTAAATCCGGTCAGAATCTTTTCATATTCTCCCCATGGGGTAGAAAGATAACAAAAGACTTCATCATGCTGATATTTACGTCCGATGAATGGAGCAATGGATGGTCCCTCTACGGAAACTTCCCAAAGTACCTGCCCGTTATCAGGAGCAATGACCGGGTCTGCTTTGGCACGTTTCAATTTCTTAATTTCCTCTTCCGAATATCCGTTCTTTGCCATTGCTGCATCTTTAGCATGTTGTAACTCTTCCTCAAAACGCTTTTTGGCAACCCCGGACTTATAATCACGATACTGGCGATCGTGCATGGCCAGTTCGAAAAGTTCCTCGTCATCCTCTCCATATTCCCAGCCATTTTCATCCATTTCCTTTCGATATTCATCCAAAGCATCCGGATAATTCAACTGCGGGTCGGTATCGACAAATTCATATCCTTTAGATTCCGCCAACTCTATAATCTCTGGAGCGAGCTTACCCGGAAGACGTCCACTTTTACCCAGAATCATATCCCAAGTGTGGTTATCTATCATTGTCCAGCGATCTTCCCCTTTTACCTGCTGCATAAGATTCATTAATGCAACATTCTTCACATACTGGCTGAAAGGAGTCACCAAAGGAGGATACCCCAGCTTAGGCCATACATATTCCACTTCATCAAAAAGCATCACAAGCAAATCATCCAGACTAAGTTCCGGCTCATTCTTACTCCTTAATATCATATTGATACCGGAATGTACTCCTTTCAAGTCTACCATCATGGAACCCATCATACCACCCGGCAAACCACATTTCAGTAGAAGTGAAGACATGTATTTATTGGTAGGATCCATAAAATAACCCAGAAAATCATCAATGAATTTTTGCGTCATAGCACGAGCTTTCATATATGCTTTCATATTTATGTCGGGAACCTGGAAGCCTAAATCTTTCAACATAGCCTGCACAGAGATTACGTCCGGATGCACTTTGCCCCAAGACATCGGTTCCATAGCCACATCAATGATGTCCGCACCATTTTCGCAAACCTCAAGGATAGAAGCCATAGACAATCCCGGTCCGCTATGACCATGATATTGAATCAATATATCCGGATGTTTCTCCTTGATAGTCCTGACCAATTCTCCTAACATACCCGGACGACCGATACCCGCCATATCCTTCAAGCATATTTCAGGTGCACCGGCCTCAATCAGTTGATCGGCAATTCGGACATAATACTCAACAGTGTGTACGGGAGAATAGGTGATACAAAGAGTTGCCTGCGGAATCATACCTGCTTCCAAAGCATATTTAATAGAAGGAATGATATTTCTTGTTTCGTTCAGTCCACAGAAAATGCGTGTGATGTCCACTCCTTGCGCGTGCTTGACTTTATACATCAATTTACGCACATCTGCCGGAACCGGATACATACGCAACGCATTCAATCCGCGATCGAGCATATGCGTTTGAATACCCGCTTCTTTAAAAGGTGCGGTAAAAGCACGGACAGCCTTATTAGGATTTTCGCCGTACAACAGATTCACTTGCTCAAAAGCACCGCCATTCGTTTCAACTCTGGCAAAACAGCCCATCTCAATAATCAAAGGAGCGATACGGACAAGCTGATCAACCCGAGGTTGATATTTACCGGAAGATTGCCACATGTCCCGATAAACAAGACTGAATTTAATTTCCTTTTTCATCATAGCCAATAATAAGTGATTTTTTCTTCGGTTAACTTCACATATACAAATATAAAGGTTTAAACTGACATATAGTCAAACAATCACCTTAAAAAATAGATATAAAGAGATGTTTAATATCATAATGCAAGAAAACCACCTCTATATAGATCCATTCACTATAAATAACAAATCAAATTGTTTTATGTTCGCATTTATTCTTTTAAGAATACTAACAAGTCTGTTAGTAACAACATTGTTAGTAACAAACTTGTTAGTATTTCAAAGAATCACTATATTTGCCCAATAAGAATAATAAAGAATAGTTATGGAAAAGCCGTTTGTTTTTGGTGTAGCCACTTCCGGAGATAACTTTACAGATCGCGAAAAAGAGACTCAACGTTTACTCCTAAACTTTGCACATGGTGTAAATACAGTGCTTATTTCTCCTAGAAGATGGGGAAAAACATCACTAGTTAAGAAAGTAGCCCAGCTATCACAAGATAACAAGAGAAAAGTGGTCTACATAGACATTTTTTCCTGTCGCACCGAAAATGAGTTTTATCGTCTCTTTGCCACTTCTATCTTAAAACAAACTTCTTCCAAATGGGAGGAATGGATAGAGAATACTAAACAATTCCTCTCACACATCAATCCCAAAATCTCTATCGGAGCAGATCCGATGAACGATTTCTCTATATCATTCGAGTACAACATGCAAAATAATACGGAGAATGACATCTTACAGTTACCCGAAAAAATTGCAATAGAGAAAGGAATACAGATAGTCATTTGCATTGATGAGTTCCAACAAATTTCGGATTTCGAAGATTCCAAAACGTTTCAGAAAAAGCTACGTAGCGTATGGCAATTACAACAACATGTCTCATATTGTCTTTTCGGAAGTAAAAAGCATTTAATGAACGAACTTTTTGAAAAGAAGAATTTACCATTCTATAAATTTGGAGATGCTATCTATCTCGCAAAAATAGAAACAAAATACTGGATTGAATATATATGCAAACGATTTGAAAATACAGGAAAACACATTTCTCCCGAACTTGCAGAAGAAATCTGCCGCCTTGTAGACAACCATTCGTCTTATGTACAGCAACTTTCCTGGCTACTTTGGATACGTACCATTAATACAGCAACCACAGAACAACTTTCTTATGCATTGGAAGACCTACTCGACCAAAACAATATTCTATTCCAAAGTGAAACAGAAAACCTTTCTGCCTATCAAATGAATTTTCTAAAAGCAATTGTTGATGGAATACACACTAAATTCAGCAGCAAAGAAGTCATTTCAAAATACAATTTAGGAACATCGGCCAATATTGTCCGCTTAAAAAATGCATTACTACAAAAGGAGCTCATAGAGACAAATGGAAAAGAGATAGTTCTTGCAGATCCAGTATTTGGAGTATGGTTTAAAAAAGAAATGCTTTACTGACATATATACAATAAAAGATGCACAGATTGCCGATCATAAATCGATTCTCTGTGCATCACTACTACTCTAAAGACACTTTTAAGACAAAACTAACTAAATTATGGAAGAATATATAATACTGCGCAGAAAACGTATCCCATACGGCATGATGAACTTCGCAGTAATCCGCCGCGACGACTGTTATTATGTGGACAAAATCCGGTTTATCCCCATGATAGAAGAGGCAGACAAGTTTTTCTTCTTTATTCGCCCGTGCCGTTTCGGCAAAAGTCTTACAGTAAATATGTTGCAACATTATTATGATATACTTGCCAAGAATAAGTTCGATGCCCTGTTTGACGACCTTTACATCGGAAAACACCCTACCCCCTGACCGGAACAGGTATTTGGTGCTGTATCTCAACTTCTCCGGAATAGTCGGTGAACTGCACAACTACCGAAAGAGGCTGGATGCGCATTGTGGCACCACCTTTGAGAACTTCTGCAAAATATATGCCGACTATCTGCCACAAGATACGGTGGACGAATTGATAGAAATAATAAAACCCTAGTATGACAACTACTGCTTTACGGAAGAATGTTATGGCGAAACCACCATGTACAACTCAAATATGGTGCTCTACTTCGCCAAGAATTATATTCAACGAGGCAAAGCACCCAGGGATCACCAACCCCGACAACTTTGTGAGCCTGCTCTATTATTTCGGCATGCTTACTATCAGTGGTATGTATGAAGGAAAGACTAAACTTACCATCCCCAATCAGGTAGTCCGCGAACAAATCTACACCTATCTGCTGAGTACTTATGACGAAGCCGATCTCAGTTTCAGCGGTTACGAGAAGAACGAACTGCCAGCACCCTTGCCTACCACGCTAACTGGAAAGCCTATTTCGGTTATATTGCCGACTGCCTGAAACGTTACACTTCCCAACGCGACAAACAGAAAGGTGAACTTTTTGTCCACGGCTTTACGCTTGCCATGACGGCACAGAACCGCTTCTACCGTCCCATTTCCGAACAGGATACACAGGCAGGATATGTCGATATTTTCCTCTGTCCGCTACTGGATATCTATTCTGGCATGAAGCACAGCTACATTGTAGAACTGAAATACGCCAAATATAAAGACCCCGAAAGCCGTGTGGAAGAACTGCGTCTGGAAGGGATTACACAAGCTAACCGCTATGCAGAAACCGAGACGGTGAAGAATGCGGTCGATGCCACACAACTTCATAAGATTGTGGTGGTGTATAAGGGAATGGATATGCCGGTATGTGAAGAAATTTAAAGCAAACTCAGCAATAAAGCTATACAGAATCTCGAACATCACTGGGAATGGAAGCATATTGTGCCCGTTAACAGTGAAAATCCGTAAAAGAATTCAAAAGAGAAACAAATACAACAAAATTATTTGGAAAGGGCAAGAAGAAGGCTTATATTTGTCATGTGATTTTTTTCATAGTATTAGATTTAAGGTTAACAAAGGTTGGAGCAAGGCGTTGCTCCTTTTTTTATGTCTTATTCCCTGCCGCCAACAGTTTCCCGAACAAATTCAGAATCCCCGCTACACTCTCTTTATCAGATACAGGTATCCGAATACTAGTCCGGCCTGTCTCCTTATCTTCCTCTACAATAGAATCAACCAATCTCTGAGTAGCTTCCGGCGAACTAAGCGTACGTGCCAGTCCGCTAAGGAAAGAAAATCCCTGCTGAAGCAATTGCTCCGGATTATTATCTGCCGCAGATACAGAAGACTTCTTTTCCGTACTCACCTCTGTTACTCCTTCTTCAGGTGTTTCTTCCTCAAGCAATGCCAATGAATCCGTGTCCGTCGTTTGCAAAACAGCCGTTTCCCCCACAACTTTCTCTTCATTATCATTCAAATCAATACTGCAGCCCGCCATACGATTATGCGCTCCGTCCACTTCTTCAGACGGTTCGGCCACCACCTTGAGACTATCCATCATCTTGTCGAACTTGCTGTTTTCCAAGAAGATGGTATCTTCACCATTATCAAGGATACCCTCAAAAAGAGAAGTTTTGAAGTTGAGGGTAGACAACATCCTCTCTTCAATAGTCTGGCTGGCAACAAGATTGATAACCTGGATATTCTTTTTCTGACCGATACGATAAATACGGGCAATACGCTGTTCGAGAACGGCCGGATTCCAAGGCAAATCGAGATTGATAAGTATAGACGCAACTTGCAGATTCAGCCCTGTACTTCCGGCATCAGTTGACAGAAAGACACGGCTTTCCGGCAGTTCGGTAAAGTTATCCGTCAGATTTTTACGGGCTTCGGAAGGAATCCCCCCATGAAGATACTCATACCGGACACCTAAAACGTCCAGTTCTTTCGCTATCAGACGAGTCATCCTCTCCCATTGGCTGAAAATAACCACCTTCTCATCTCCACTCTCAAAGACATTCCTGAGAATATTCAGCGTTTCCTCCACCTTCGTATCATAACGGGTTTTCTGGTCAAGAATATAAGTGCTGTCGCAAAGCATACGCATCTGGCTAAGCATCAACAATAGCCGCTTCCGGTCTTTCTCACTCAGGAAACGGGTTTTCGTCCATTTGAATACTAGTTGCGACACGATAGACTGATATTCATCATGCATATTCCTCTGTTGCTCAGTCATCGGCACAAACAGAACTTTATCCATCCGCCCGGGCAACTGGAGAGCTACATCTTTTTTCCGGCGGCGAATCAGTACGTTCTTCATCTGCTCGCCAATGGCATTCAGATTCTTGTAAGAAACCACCTTACCCGTATCCGACCGGACAACAGTCTGGTCAAGAAACTGATAATAAGGTCCCAAACAAAACTGGTCGACAAACTGCATGATGGAATAAAGTTCCTCCAACTTATTCTCCAATGGAGTACCGGATAAAATAACCGAATAATCCGACTCAATATGACGGGCTGCTTTGGATATTTGAGTATTCCAGTTCTTCAGACGCTGCACTTCATCCATGATAAGGAAATCAGTATGAAGAGACTTCAAGATTTTAATATCATTGCACACACTGTTGTAAGACACTATCTTATAAAATTCTTCCGCTCCATATAGCACTTTCCTGGTCAGGTGATTTCCTTCTACCACAATAGCCTTGGCATCGGTAAAACGCTCTATTTCCTTTTTCCATTGATATTTCAATGATGTAGGGCATATAATCAGAGCGGAAGATATAAACTGATGCTTCCTCATCAGTTCAGCCGTTCCAATAGCCTGGATAGTTTTGCCCAGTCCCATTTCATCCGCGATGATAGATTTTCCGGCACGAAAAGCAAAACGGATTCCTTCTTTCTGATAAGGGTAAAGTTTTGTTTTCAGCAATGTGTCCAATGCTGTGTCCGAAGCATAGTCCGGTAGCAATTGCGACCGCCGCCGCAAATCACGCTGTTCAAGTATAAATCCCAGTGCGTCGGGATACCAACGGAATGTGTTATTCAGGCGGGTAGCAGCCCTCAAGAATTCAGTTATCGAGTCAATGGCGGCAGGGCGCATCACTCCGTCGGGAGTAAAATAAGGACTTGCCAGTTTGCGGAACTCCTCCTCATTGTCCGTACCGATTCGCAAGCAAACTTTACGCTCTCCCTGATAAGACAGGTATACGGAAGAATACGGTGGCGTGACACGGCAAACTTTACGTCTTTTCTCTCTAATCCATAGTTTGACTCCTTCCAAATGTTTGCAAGTACCCAATTGGCTTGCCTTAAAATCCATACACGAACAATAATTCCAAGGACTCTGATGTCCTCTATATACCACATTATATTCATTGCCGGATGTAGGATTTATCACCGTATAATAACCGGGATATTCTTTTTTGTCTCTCTCAGATATTACAAACTTCTCTTTCATTGCCGCCTGCCTCCGCAAAGCAATCTGCCAGTCTTGCAAAGTCATATTGTCCGGTCGATAATGATAAGAAACTTTATTCACTGTGCTTTTCGTCTTTTTATCTGCTTTTGTCTTTTTTGCCATGCTCATTGTACCTTCGAAATTTTGCCAAAAATACGAAAAGGTTTCTGTTTCTCCACAATATAAAGTATACAAATTATCAGGAAATTACTATAATAACTGGTACATTCCCCCTACCAACACACGAACTACACCTTTCATTTCAAGCTCGAAAAGAATCGTATTCATTTTCTGCACGGGAATATCCGCTTCAACTACTAATGTATTAATCTGTAAATCACCTCGTTTCTCAAGAATTTCAATAACCTTTTGCTCCTCTTCAGACAAATCAAGAAAAAGACTACGCTGCACATTTGCCACTTTTGCCGAATGAGCACTAACCTCCCAGCCCATAGCCTTCACAAAATCTTCGGCTGATAATAACAAAGAAGCTCTGTTTTCTCTGATTAACAAGTTGCATCCTTTTGAATATTCATCATTCACGCGACCGGGGAAAGCGAAACAGTCGCGATGATAACCTTCGGCAAGTTCGGCTGTAATCAGTGAACCGCCTTTCTCTGCTGATTCAATGACAATTGTAGCATCACACATGCCGGCAACAATACGGTTTCGACTGATAAAATTATGGCGGTCGGGATTGGTGCCGGACAGAAATTCGGTCAGTAATCCCCCTTTTTCAAGCATGTCAACAGCTGTTTTCCGGTGGACATGAGGATAAATACGATCCAGCCCATGAGCTAAAACACCTACTGTAGGTAATTCATTGGCCAAAGCTTCACGATGCGCATGAATATCGATTCCATAAGCAAGACCGCTGACTACAAGCACTTCAGGACAAAGTGCTTTCAGATCCCGCAGAAAAGAGGCGCAGATTTGTGTCCCATAATCAGTAGCATTACGGGTTCCTACCATATTCAGGATATGAAGGGAATTTAGATCGGCATTTCCTTTAAAGAAAAGAACGACAGGAGCATCTTCACATTCCCGCAAACGAGAAGGATAAGCCTCATCATGAAAGGACAGACAAGAGATCCGGTTCTTCCGGATAAATTCATATTCTTGTTCAGCGCGGAGCACAGCTTGCGGACAATCCAATGCCTCTATCACCCGTTGACTTACTTCTGGAATACGTTCCGGTATTTCTTTGCGCAGACGGAAGACATCAACGGCATTACCCATTCCATCTATCAAATGTTTTGCTCCTATGTGCCCGATACCGGGCACCATTGTCAGAGCAATACTATAAATTTGTTCTTCTTCGGAGCTGTTCATTTCAGGTAAGGCGCAAAGACATTATCGAACAATTCGCTGTCACTTAAACGTCCGTTTACCACACATACCGTCTCAACAGTGGATTTCACTACTACTTTATTATCATTCTTACGGAAGATATCCTGATAAAACACATATTTGATACCTTCCTTTTTCATATATAGTTTCGAGACAAACTCATCTCCGCTTTTCAATGGAGTCTTGAATGCCATACTAATACGTGCCACTACCGGATCAACTCCCTGCTCATGAAGTGCAGCAAAACTGATACCCACCGAAGTCAGAAACTCGTGACGGGTATGTTCCAGATAGTGCTGATAATTGGCATTATTGACAATACCTTGAAGGTCACATTCGTAATCGCGAACCTTCATTTCCAATTCATAGATATAGTTCATTTAAATTGAGAATTAAAAGTTGAGAAATAACAGTTAGCCTCTTTTTTGCTCAATGTCGAGTCCTTTGAACTTCCTCAATTCTTCGGTCGATACCAGTTTATACAGCTTGTCACTGGGACGTATCTTATCCGATTTCATGGAGAAATGCTGTCCCTTCTTCACTGTTTGCACAGATTCCAAGTCAACACGAGCTTCTTCCAAAGTCATAAATAGGGCACCGGTAGTCGGCCCTGTAATGAGAAGCTTATCGCCTACACTTACTTCAGCCGCTTCTACCAGGAATTCGGAAACTCCGATATTAGAGAAGTATTTGACACCTTTACCTACATAAATCTTACGTTCCGTAGCTGCCGAACCATAATTCCTGGTCCATTCGCCCAAACGCTGTCCCAAGTAATATCCATCCCAGAAGCCACGGTTGAATACGGTTTTCAGGCGTTCATCCCAAGCCGCAATCTTTTCATCGGTGAATGTTCCATCCAAATAAGCCTTGATAGCTTCTTTGTAACATTCAACCACTGTACGTACATATTCAGGTCCACGGGCACGGCCTTCAATCTTGAATACACGTACACCGGCATCCAACATTTTATTCATAAAATGGATGGTCTTCAAGTCTTTGGGAGACATGATATATTCGTTATCAATATCCAGTTCCACATCCGTTTCCTTATCACGAACCGTGTAAGAACGACGACATACCTGCATACAAGCACCGCGATTGGCCGAATGATTCATCTCATGTAAAGAGAGATAGCATTTACCCGATACTGCCATACAAAGCGCGCCGTGGCAGAACATTTCGATACGAAGTTGTTCGCCGCTCGGACCACAAATATGTTCTTCCTGTATCTGACGATAAATCTCGGCCACCTGTTCCAGATTCAACTCACGGGCCAATACTACCACATCTGCAAATTGCGCATAGAATTTCAAGGCCTCCGCATTGGAGATATTCAACTGGGTGGAAAGATGCACCTCCTGTCCTATCTGACGGGCATAATTCATCACTGCCACATCAGCTGCAATCACCGCAGAAATTCCCGCTTCCTTGGCTGCGTCGACAATGGTATGCATCAGAGGGATATCTTTATCATAGATAATCGTATTGACCGTCAGGTAGCTCTTCATCCCGTGCTCGTCACACGTACGGGCTATTTCCCGCAAATCATCAATCGTGAATGTATTAGCCGAACGGGCACGCATATTCAGGTTTTCTATACCGAAATAGATAGAATCGGCACCTGCCTGAATGGCCGCAGCAAGAGATTCGCGCGAACCCACAGGAGCCATTATTTCAAAATCTTTCAAACTAAGACTCATAGAATATATACTTATTTGTATCAGTTAAGCAAATGAATGCGTACAAAGGTAGGCTTTTTTCCGTATTTTTGCAGCGAAAACAAGAAGTTACTTCAATCATAAACAGTAAATAGCAGATTCATATATGAAGATAGACCAAATAGATTTAGGAAAACACCCCATCTTACTTGCCCCGATGGAGGATGTAACCGATCCGGCTTTCCGCCTGATGTGCAAGAAATTCGGAGCAGATATGGTGTACACCGAGTTTGTATCGAGTGACGCACTGATACGTGCTGTCAGCAAGACTGCACAGAAACTAAGTATCAGCGACGCAGAACGTCCTGTCGCCATCCAGATATACGGGAAAGATACAGAGACAATGGTGGAAGCTGCCAAGATTGTAGAGCAGGCACAACCTGACATTCTGGATATTAACTTCGGATGTCCCGTGAAAAGAGTAGCTGGAAAAGGCGCTGGAGCAGGTATGCTACAAAATATCCCCAAGATGCTGGAGATCACCCGTGCTGTCGTAGATGCGGTGAAAATACCCGTAACAGTGAAGACTCGTTTGGGATGGGATGCAAACAATAAAATAATTGTAGAATTAGCGGAACAGTTGCAAGATTGTGGCATAGCCGCATTGACTATACATGGCCGTACCCGCGCACAAATGTATACCGGAGAGGCGGATTGGACACTGATAGGCGAAGTGAAGAATAATCCGAGAATGCATATTCCCATTATCGGCAATGGAGACGTGACCAGTCCTCAACGCTGTAAGGAGTGTTTTGACCGTTATGGAGTAGATGCTGTGATGATCGGTCGCGCCAGCTTCGGTCGTCCATGGATATTCAAGGAAGTAAAACACTATTTAGAGACAGGTGAAGAATTACCTCCACTTAGTTTTGAATGGTGTATGGAAGTACTTCGTCAGGAAGTGGTAGACAGCGTTAATCTGCTCGATGAGCGTAGAGGTATTTTGCATGTACGCCGTCATCTGGCCGCAAGCCCTCTATTCAAGGGAATCCCTAACTTCCGCAACACACGTATTGCGATGTTACGGGCAGAAACAAAAGAAGAGCTTTTCCGGATATTTGATGAAATCACTTCCCAACGCAAAGAAAATCCGGAAATTTAAATCAGCACCTATTATATCTATTCTTCAGGAACTTGTACTTGTTCCTGAAGAATAACATGATCTAATTAAAACGTCAAGGTCTTTGGTTTCTATTTAAACATCGGCTGCGCAAACCACTTTTTGAACATCCAGGTTACGACTACATACAATAGGAATGCAGAGAAGAAACCAACAATGGCATCAATCACATAATGCGCCTGAATATATACGGTAGCCCCACAGAGCAACATATAGAAAGGTATAAGACAGGCAAACAACTTCTTGCTGCCACGCCAAGCCATAATCATCAGAATAGTAGAAATGCCTACATGCGAACTGGGGAATGCCGCCGTAGGACGTTCACCCACTTGCTGCGAGCCTTCCACCAAACTATAAAAAAATCCGTGCTGATAGCCCGGTCCGGGAAGTAACTCCTGATTATGATTGAAATAATCACCGATAGCAGGAAAAATACCTTTAGATACATTATCAATACCAATGGCAGGAAAATAGAATTGAGGGCCTGCAACAGGAACGAATATATAAATCAGATAGTAAATAAAGAAAGAAGTGACAAGCACAAAAGACATCTTTTCGAACCACTCAAATTTATAAATGAAATAGAATAGAGCCACAATCAGCATCATCGGATAATAAAAGAAATATCCCATATTGAATGCCTCGCTGACTATAAGATGTGGAAACGTATGGCAGAACCAAATAGCAGGCTGACCATTGAAAATAAACTGTTCGGCAGTTGCAAATACATGATCCAAATTCGGAAAGAAACGATTGAACTCGAAAGTATCCGGATACCAGTAAGACAGCAGACTCATCTGAATGACAATACGCACAAACGCCGAAAATTTACAGGGAGCAAGACGATAAAGATACATCAATAAAAAAGTCATAGCCGCGATCATCGCCCTATCCAGCAACATGTGCCATGGATGATCCATCCGCTGAAACAGGAACAGAATCAATATGGAAGTCAACAGATTATAAATCAATGTAATCTTTTCCACAGCAAACAACCCTTTCCGGGTTTCTACGCGCTTAAATAAGTCTAAAGCCATCCTTCATTTTTATACCAGGCAATGGTTTCAC
>CAUHML010000047.1 GCA_959606905.1 uncultured Bacteroides sp.
CGATGCCATGAGTAAAGATATGAAAAAACGAGGTTTCAAGTTCTTCGGAACTACGATTTGCTACGCCCATTTGCAAGCTTCAGGTTTTATCAACGATCATTTGACAGACTGTATTTGCCGGAAAGTTCCACAACAGAATTATTAACTCTGTTAACACTATCATCACCTTTTATCGGAAACCTCAATATGTCTTTTCCTCCTTTTCTTTTCGAGAAAAATAGCAACGATATGACAGCCGGGATTGAATTCAAGACTATAAGGGTATCTGTAATTCAATAGTTTCATGCATATATCTTGACTGAGCCGAAAAGAAAGAGATGTTCTGTTCCCAGATTGCATAACAAGACATTTTTGGGCTTTGTGAGAGCAGTTGCTCTCACCTTTTGGGGCATCTCTCACCTCATCTCTCACCCTTTAAACGCTTTATTCATCGGGGGAAAGTGATAAAAGATGAGAGCATGAGAGATAAAATGTGTTTTTTGCATTGATAGGAGTAGTCCCGAAAGTTAACGGCATAACTTTCGGAAACAATGGAAGAAACTTCCTAAACTTATGCTGTCAGTTTGTAAAAACCTCCCGTCGTGAAAGGGAAAATGTTCCGAGGAAAGACAACCTGTTTTATACGAATGTTCATGCGGCACTTCATGAACGTTCACGTAGGACTATATATACGTCCGCGTGAGGTTACACATATATATGTGGGAATCATCAATTTTTTGTTCATGTACAAAAACACAAGTTCCTATGCAAAAAAGATAAGGATGTTTTTTAAAAACATAAGTTCATTTTAAAAAAAGAACAAGACCTTTTTAAAAAACGAACTTATGTTATTTACCAACTTTTGCAAGCTAAATAACTTCTCTGCCAATCATCAAGATACACCTTCACCGGAAATCAAACTTCAGCCTGACAGGCACACTTAATTGTAACCGGCATTTTGCCCGAACTCTTCTTTATTGATAATGGCATCCAGTTGAGTCTGAGGAATAGGACGTAGCAAATGATGCTCTTTTATATTCACTTTCGCATCCGGATTGTATGCTTTTACTCTTTCCAGCAGCTTACCGGTACGCTTCAAATCGAACCAACGTTGCTGCTCTCCTCCCAACTCACGGGCCCGTTCATCCAAAATAAAATCCAATGTCAACTGTTCCGGCTTTATCTTCATGGCGGCTTCCTTGCCGGGAATAGCTGCTCTTCTCCTTACCTCATTGATATAAGATGTTCCAGAGGCATTATCGTTCAAGAATAATTCAGCCTCGGCAGCTATCAGATACAACTCAGCAAGACGAATGACCACACCATGTCTCACACTTCCCGTATAATTCACTGACTCACGAGACGGATCAAGGAATTTTTTGAAAGTCACATTCTGAACCCTATTCTTGACAGAGCCATCGGCATTGTAAACAAAATCCTTGTCTATGGTGATATAATCGTGTTTAGCTTCCTCTGCATCGGACACACTATATTTAGTAAAGAAAATAGCCGTATCTCCCGGTGAGATATAAGTACTGTTCGTATTGTTACAAATCCATGCCTGCTGGAACACATCATCATAACGGGCATCCATCTTTTCATCGAACAGGTTCAGATAATACAGCGTAGGCATATATCTGTTGAAACTGCGACCATATTCTATGGAGCGCGTAACAGGTTTCTTACCGTCTTTATCGAGTACCTGATCATAACACATCACCCACAACAGATGTGAAGGGTTATTACCCGGTGTCCTCCAAATGATGGGGTTCCCGTCAGGACCTTCTTCAATGGAAGTTCCGAATATCTCACTCTTTGTGTACATACAAACAAACACATTCTCTTTTACATCATTACATTTATAAATATCACAAAGGTCCGAATAATCTTCTGCCAAGCTATAATCATAATTGTTAATAACATTACGAGCATATTTCAACGCTTCCTCATAATTTTTATTATACAGATAAACGCGTGCCAGAAACGCTTCTGCCGCACCTTTGGTAGCACGCCCGTAATCGGAAGTGGAAACCGGTAATTTAGCCAACGCCTCTTTTAAATCGGCTATAATCTGAGTATAAAAATCCTCTTCGGACGAACGGTAAACGTAACCTGACGGCTCGGTACATTCTTCTGTCGTTAAATAAACACCTCCCCATGTCTCTACAATATGCCATAGATAAAGAGCCCGCAAGAAATAGGCTTCCCCCATACGGATATCTTTAACCGAAGCTGAAAGTTCAGAGCTAGGCAAACGGTTCAAGGCAGTGTTACAAGTATTCAATGCCGAATACAAACGTTCCCACTCTTTAGTTATCGCATTGCTGGAACCTTGTAATGACGAGTTATAATCGGAAAGCTCAGCTTCGGCACAACCATTTCCCCGGGTAAATATATCCGTTCCCAACTCTGTCATTGATGTGGCATATTCCTGTCCATACCAAAAACGCAACGGTGTGTAACATGAGTTAATCAGAGCTTCCGCACCCGATTCGGTTTTATAAAAAGTATCAGCGGTCAATCCGCTAGGATTTTCCTCTGTCAGGAAATCATTACATGAGCTCAAGGTTGCCGCCATACAGCTGAGCAAACACCATTTATATAATTTATTCATACCTGTTCGCTTGTTTAGAAATCAACATTAATACCAAATACTGCTTGTTTTGTCATCGGATAGCTCAAGGAGCCTCCTCGTTCGGGATCATAATTGTCTAAATGACTGAAAGTAAAGAAATTCTTTAATGAACAATAGATACGGATATTAGAAGCATGAATCTTCCCGATCCATGATTTAGGCAACTGATATCCCAAAGTGATTTCTTTAATCTTCAAATACGAACCATCCACGTATCCCAATGCATCTAATTTGGAAGAATCCGAATAACTTTTTTCCGGACGGGGAAATTCGTTAGTAGGATTCTCCGGAGTCCAATAGTTTACTTTAATACCCGGATCTCCCTGAATACGGTATGAGCCGTAACCGTTGGCTTCCGAATGTAACATTTGCCCTTGTCTCCAATACATGAAAACGCGCAAATCAAAGTTCTTGTATTTGAATGTATTGTTCAACCCCATTACGAAATCGGGAGTTTCCGAGCCCAAGATGATACGGTCATTATCATTGTCTATTGAACCATCCTTATTCTGGTCCTTTATTTTTATACGTCCCGGCTTCTCACCATACTTAGCCGCCTCCTCAGCTTCGTCAAGTTGCCAGATACCGATTTTCTCCAATCCATAATGTGTCTTGATGGAATGCCCTACAAACCAACCGTTACTGATATCACGGTCAGTTCCATCTGCCAGCTCAGTAATTTTCTCTCTGTTCAAAGTAAATGTATAATCGGTATTCCAAGAGAAATCCTTTTGATTGAAATTTTGGGTATTAATAACTAATTCCACACCTTTATTCTCAGTTTTTCCTACATTATCCCATGCCAAAGAATATCCGGTAGAACTAGGTACTTTCTTCTGCATCAACAAATCTGATGTCTTTTGTTGATAAATATCCAATGAACCACTGATACGGTTATTGAAGAAACCGAAGTCAATACCGATATTAGCCGTTGCTGTTTTTTCCCAGCCCAGATTATAATTCGGTGTCAAAGCTGGATAGTAGCCATAGGCTCCGTTTTCCGTATTATTTATGAGATAAGCATACATGGTCTTTCCCAATCCTCCCTGAGTCTGATAGGCAGAAACAGCACTGTTTCCCGAAATACCATAACTCAGCCGAAGTTTCAAATTGGAAAGTTGTTCTACGTTCTTCAAAAAATTCTCTTCATTCATACGCCAAGCCAAAGCCACAGATGGGAAGACCCCCCACTGATGATCTTTTGCCAATACAGATGAACCATCCTGACGCAAAGTCACAGTCATCAGGTATTTCTCATTGAATTTGTAGTTGATACGCCCAAAGAAAGATGCCATAGTGGTTTGTACATAACTGCTGGATATCTGCTGACTATCCTGCAAACCACCCAAATTATAAAACAACATAGTGGATGAAATAAGGTTATGCCCCGCACCCTTATATTCCTCGGCCACATTTTTATATAATGCGTTACCAGCCATCAGACTCAGATTATGTTTTCCTAATGTGAACGAATAAGCCAATGTATTTTCCCACGACCAATTGACGTCACTATGATTGGTAGCATCCGCCAACGAATAATTTCCCGCTCCGTCTAACGTATATGTATCAGCAAAATGTCCTGTACGGATATCTTTCTTGTCAAAGCCAAAAGTAGAAGTCATTGTCAAGTCCTTGATAATGTTCCAGGTAGCCCCTACATTCCCCACCAAATGGCTGGTCAGCCGGTTATTTTTATAGGCTCCGGGAACTTCTTCGGCTATGGGGCTAATGGTCTGCCCATCATTAAAAGGAAGCACATTGATAGAACCATCTTCATTATATACATCTCCATAGGGAGCGTAATAAATAGAACGGTTGAAAGGATCACGTCGGATATTCTGATCCAAATAGGTATATACCACATTGGCATTCAGTTTCAAGTTATCAGTGAGCTTATGCGATAAGGATAAGGTTGCATTATAACGGTCCATATCATCCATCTTCACCAAACCGTCTTCGGACATATATTCAAAAGCCAGATTGAATGTTGTTTTCTCCGTACCATTTGAAATATTGACAGAATGGGACATCTGGCTACCCGTTTGCATCAGCATATCCACCCAGTCTACATTTTGATTGGATTTTACCGCATCATAAGCAGAACCAAAAATTTTGGCATCATCTTCAGGACCTCCCCACTGGCCGTCCGTACGATAAGCCTCTCTCTTGAAGTCGGCCCATTCGGACAAATTCATTCTATCGGGATAAGCAGCTACGGAATTGATGGAATAATAACCGTTATATGAAACCTTGGTCTTGCCTACAGCCCCTTTCTTTGTAGTGATCAAGATAACTCCGTTAGCACCGCGAGAACCATAAATAGCGGTGGAGGAAGCATCCTTCAGAATTTCCATGGATTCTATGACATTGGGATTGATATCAATATCTGTCCCATAGGGCACTCCGTCTACAATAATCAGCGGAGCATTCGAAGCGTTCAATGACCGATTACCGCGAATGGAAAAGGACAAGCCCGAACCTGTCTGACCACTTGATTTAGTCATATCCAGTCCAGCCACTTTCCCTTGCAGGCTTTCCAAAGCATTCGTCGTAGGAACAGCAATAATGTCCGCTTGCTTGATGGAGGTCATAGAACCGGTCAAGTCCCGTTTCTTTACAGTACCATAACCAATGACTACCACTTCATCCAATTCTTCCGTATCTTCTTTCAAAATTACCTTTACCGGAGTTCCCGGCTTAATGACAGCCTCTTGTGAAAGCATACCGATATAACTGATTTCCAATTTTTTCGTGTCCGCAGGGACCGACAAGGAGAAATTCCCCTCGAAATCGGTAATGGTTCCTATAGATGACTTCCCCGCCACTTTCACATTAGCACCGATGACAGGCTCACCGGTACTGTCTAGAACTGTACCTGTTACGGTAACATTTTGTGCATAAACATTCCCGACACTCATCACCAGGAATGAAAGCACAAACAAAATAAACCTACTTTGTTTCATGTTCTTCATTGTTTTCATTTATAGTATCATTTAAAGTTTTTAGCACTGCAAAGATGAATAAAAACAAAAACCGGATATTGCATTATTCAGTCTAAGATTTATAAAATCCGGTTTGAGAATAACAAAAACAGAGTTATCCGAATATAAATCGATTTAGGCTAACAGGAGGGAATCTGAAAATCCCGGCATTCTGTCTTTTTGCCATTCTAAACATAATGAAGAATCCGAATACACACACTATTTTGCGTTAACAGATTCTTCATTACGTTCAAAAGACCAAAGTAAAAAGGGTAATGCAATATAGCTTTTTGAAGCTTTCTTATTTTTCCTATTCTATTTCACTTATAGAAAAAAGAGTATTTCTACGCTCCATCCGCACATTTTCTCCAGTTAGCTGACATGATGATTCCAAACGGATATCAGAAGATGACGCACCTATTTTAAATGTATATTGACCACCGGCTATAGTCCATCCATTATTTGCATAATAAGCCATTTGCTGAAGAGAAACCTTAAAACTTATTATTTTCGATTCGCCGGGGTTCAAATTCACACGGGCAAACCCTTTTAGCTGTATAGGTTTGAGAAATTCCGAGGAAGTAGGAGACAGATAAAGTTGCACAACTTCAGTACCTGCACATTTTCCTGTATTTTTCACCTTACAGCTAACCTCAATCAAATCATCAGTTGTTTGTGCAGTAGACGGAACTTTTATATCGCTATATTCAAAGGAAGTATATGAAAGCCCAAAACCAAACGGATAAGCTATTCTTTCTTGGAATTCACCATTGTTATAACAATAAAGTTCTTTATCTTCAGTCTTAGGATAGCTAACGCATAATTTTCCGGACGGATTGACATTGCCTAACAAAATATCAACAACAGCATTTCCTCCTTCTTCGCCCGGATACCACGCTTGCAGAATAGCTGAACAACCTGCTTCTACTTCGTCAATCACTTGTGGACGTCCACCAAACATAACCAGAACAACCGGTTTACCTGTAGCAATCAGTTCTTTTAAAAACTGTTCCTGATCTCCCGGCAAACAGATACCTTTACGTTGCCGAGCCTCTCCGCATAAGGTAGGATTCTCTCCTAATGCAGCAATAATCACATCACTTTCCGAAGCTACATTTATGGCAGCCTGCCAGTTAGTAGAATCGGATGATTCCATTAACATCATATTCAAGCGTTCAGTTCTAGGATCTCCTTCACGGATAATGGAAGTCTCATTTTTTGCACTCCAATCACATCCGCGTTCATAGTCCACAGTGAATCTACCATTCGCCTTGTGCTTAAAAGCATCATATACAGAAACAATTTTAGGACTGTCAGGGTCTATTTTTCCTCCCCACCAGAATGCCTGCATAGACTGATATGTATAATCTCCTAACATACACCAATATGTATTTGCGTTCGGCCCTACCAAAGCTATTTTCCTATATTTGCCAGAGAGGGGCAATACATTGTTATTTTTTAACAAGACAATGGATTGACATGCCAAGTTATAAGAAGTTTTACGATATTCGGGACAATCCAAATCCAAATTTCCTGTTGCATAGAGCTTCCGGTCTGTAGATAATACCCCCAAACGTGCTTTCAACATTAATGCACGTTTTACCGCAATCTCAAAATATTTCTCATTAACCAAACTGTCTTCTATTAATTCGGGCAGATATTTATAACAATTATTTGATGGCAATTCAATGTCATTACCTGCGGTTAGAGCCTCAACAGCCCGTTGTTTCAAGATATCAGGATTTCCTTTCTGACTAGCATATCCTACTGCCCCATAGTCACTGACCACTACTCCATCAAATCCAAGATATCCACGTAATATTTTATTCAGAAGAGTATCGCTGGATACGGCTTGTTCACTACGGAACCGGCCATAGGATGTCATCAAGACCTTACATCCCGCCTGTCGTATCATAGCTTCGTGTGGCAAAAGCACTTCCTCATAAATTTCTTTCCAACTCAAAGAAGAGCCTCCACCATATCCCAAAAAATGCTTGGTGCACGCAGCAACTCCATTTTTCAATCCTTTCTTCTGCAGACCTTCCACAAAAGCGACTCCCATAGCTGCACTAAGATACCCATCTTCACCATAGGATTCTTCTATACGTGGCCAATGAGCGGTACGTATGAGATCGACCATGGGTGACAAAGCAAGAGTAGCGCCAACAGAGCGCATGACTTCCGCCGTTTGTTCCGTTTTTACTGTAGCCAGTTCCGGATTCCATGTGCAGGCTATACCCAATTGTTGGGGATAAACGGTCGCTCCTTTGGCAGCCAGTCCGGTAATGGCCTCTTCGTGAAATATGGCTGGTATACCTGAGGGAGTCTCATGTATCAGATAATTTTGAAGATCACGCACAAAATCACGCAGTTCATTTGGTTCCATATCTAAAGCGCAAGCATATTGACAAATATGCCCTATACCGTCAGGTATCTTCTCTTTACACTTTTCTAATGACAATTTTCCATCCTCCATTATTTCTTTCGGACGAATACCATACAATTGTGCAACTCTTTCGGCTTGTGTCATCCTACTATAAAGCGTATCTACTTGCAGGCTCATTTCCCGAATGTCGAAATCCTCAATTGTTTTTTCATGGGTTTTAGAAGTACAACCGATAAATCCTAAAGATATTAGTATAAAACAGTAAATTGATATTTTTTTCATATTTGAATTTATATCAGAAAATATTCTTGTAAAATCAAAGACAACTTGAAATAAAAGTATAAGTCTGTCCCGCTTCAGTAGCTACATCATATAAATAAGAATCTTTCAATTCCACTCCTTTCAATGGAACTTTCTCACTAACCAGCGGACGACTGATTTCTTGCTTTTCAAACAAGGGATTAGGATTATCTCCTTCCGCTTTAACCAATGTCATACCATCCATCGCCAAAGTATTGTGCACACGTAAGCGAAGATTACCACCGATAGTAGATTTGATAATTGCCGACTCTACCTTGCCGTCTTTCCATTTCAGAGAAACGATTTCGAAACCACCACGTGCACGAAGCCCCCTAATCTCTCCATTTTTCCAGGTATCAGGTAAAGCAGGAAGTAAATGAACAGCCCCATCATGGCTCTGCATCAACATTTCAGCAATTCCGGCTGCACAACCAAAATTTCCATCAATCTGGAAAGGCGGATGAGCATCGAATAAATTTGGATAAGTACCTCCTCCCTGACCTTTCTGTACTTCAGGAGAAACAAAATTCAACTGATTGGCAATCAACTTAAATGCATGATTCCCATCCAAACATCTTGCCCAAAAACAGACTTTCCATCCCATAGACCAACCAGTAGAAGGATCACCACGCTGTATCAATGTATTACGGGCAGCTTCAAAAAGTATAGGTGATGAATAAGGAGAAATTTGATAACCGGGGAAAAGTCCCCATAAATGAGAGATATGACGATGATGGTCATTAGGGTTATCCCAGTCTTCGAACCACTCTTGCAACTGTCCGTATTGCCCTACTTGCATGGGAGGAAGTTGCCTTTTTAATGACAGAATGGTATCACAGAATTGCTTGTCCAGATTCAAAATCTGTGCTGCTGAACGAGTATTTGAAAATAAATCGGATACCAACTGATTGTCCATCGTGATACCTGCAAACAGATTGGCTTTCCCTTTCCAAATACTAGGCGAATTCTCTGGAGAGTTACTAGGAGTGACTACCAGATAACCGGTATTGGGATCTCTTACTAAAAAATCAACAAAAAATTCTGAAGCACTCTTCAGAATAGGATACACGGAAGCCAGGTATTCCTTATCACCCGAATAGAGGTAACGGTCCCACAAATGTTGACATAACCACGCATTACAGGTAGGCCACGGTCCACAATAAGCCCTATCTACAGCACCATTCATACGCCACAAATCCGTATTGTGATGCAATACCCATCCCCGGCAACCATACATCTCCCGGGCAGCCTCCTGACCGTTCTCATACAATTCTTTCACCATTTGTAGGAAAGGCTCATGCATCTCACGCAAATTGGTAACTTCGGCAGGCCAATAATTCATTTCCGCATTGATATTGGTGGTATAACGGCATTTCCAAGCAGGATTTAGTTTCTGATTCCAAATACCTTGTAAATTAGCAGGTTGTCCTCCCGGCTGAGAACTGGAAATAAGCAAATAACGACCGAACTGAAAATAAAGAGCAACCAGATGGGGATCATCGGAAATAGCGAATTCTTTTATCCGGACATCAGTAGGTTTATCAGCCTGCGAAGTGCGTCCCAAATTCAGAGATACACGGTTATAGTATTTTTGATATGCACTGATATGAGCCTGTAAAGCTCGGGCATAATTCTTTCCGGCATTCTTCATGGATACCTTATTACGCCCGGATGGATTTCCGGATATATCCTTATAATTCACAAAATTAGTGGCCATGGCGATATAAATAGTAGCACTATTAGCATTAGTCACGGATAATAATGTATCTCCTGCCACACTCTTTCCACCCTGTAAATCTAACTTCAAATCTGCACGGAAACAAATAGAACCTTTTGTGAAATCGTCTCCTTTAGTTGTGCCTTCCAAAATCAAGGCATTCTTTCCAGAAACGGTAACATCCACCTTCTGAGGACAAGTCAGGGAAGCGGAAAAAGTAAGTTTTCCCGGTTGAGAAGCAGTAAGGCGGACAATGACCAGCTGGTCGACAAAAGAGGTAAAGACCTCACGCTTATAATCTATTCCATTTACAGTATAAGCAGTCGTGGCTACAGCTTTTTCCAAATCCAATTCACGACGGAAGTTTGTATAATTTTCATGACTAGGAAAGTCCAGACGCAAGCTGCCCACTGTCTGATATGGCATCCCGAAACCGTTCTTGGAGAGGATTTTTTCACCTGCCAACGCTTGAGCTTCAGGATATCTACCAGCAAAAATTAACTGACGGATGGTCGCCAACGCTCCTTTAGCCTCAGGATTATAATTTTTATAAGGAGAACCTGCCGATACTGTTTCCTCATTCAATTGAATCTCTTCGGTTACAGGATTACCATATACCATGGCTCCCAATCGTCCATTTCCCAAAGGTAATGCCTCTTCCCAATATCTGGCAGGCTTATCATACCATAATACAGGTTTTTCCTGAGCGTCTATGCTGATGCTGACTACAGATAGCAAAACTACAAGTGCTATTTTTAATAACTTACGTGTCATTTTATAATTAAATTAATAAATATCATCGACTTTTATAATGGAGAAAGAAATCCATTCTCTATCAACCAAGCTTCAGCCAACTCCGGCCACATGACCGTGCTTCCCCTTTGTGCACGCAAAGAGATGGCATGCCCGCCGACAGGAAACAGATGCAACGAAGATTTCTCTATTCCCGCTTTATACAAGGCTGTATAATAAGCGATGCTGTTCAAAGGAGAAACAGCCTTGTCATTAGAAGCATGAAACAAGATAGCCGGTGCCGTGTTACCATCCACTTGTTTTTCCAAAGAAAACAAGTTTCTGAGAGCGATATCCTGTTCCCGCTTTCCCAACAGATTTGTCCGGCTCCCTTTATGAACAATAGCGTCATCCATAGAAATAACCGGAGATATCAATACAGCAAAAGAAGGTTTACAACTATATGCATCCAGTGCATCGCCCACTTTTGACCAGTCTTCATCAATAGCACACAATGAAGCGGCCAGATGACCGCCGGCAGAACAACCCATCACTCCCACTTTATGAATATCTATTCCATATTCCTCCGCATGAGCACGTATATAGCGAAGAGCACGTTGTCCATCCTGCAAAGGAGCTTTGTAAGATTCTATTACATCCGGTGATTGCGGGAAACGATGTATCAGGACAAAAGCCGTTACTCCCAAGGTATTATACCATTTTGCCAATGCGATACCGCTGATTTCATGCGCCAGTTTCACATATCCGCCACCAGGAATGATCAATACCGCCGTACCGGTACGCTCGGCTTTTGACGGTTCATAAACATGAACAGCAGGAATTCCGACTTGTACCACACGTTCCCTGACTACAGAATCTTTAAGAACTATACCTTTGCTATTGGGCATATTATTCTGCCACAAAGGAATTATTTTCTGAGCCTGAAGAGTAACCGTCATCAATGCCATCAAAAGAAAACCTAATAAAAATACGAATCTGTTCATTACTTTATACTCCTTTAAAATCCTGTCCATTTACTGTTACATTCTCAAAGTGAATGTTTTCAACACCAGTCACCTTATTTATTTCCGGTTTCATCACTCCATCAAAAGTGCAATCTTTCACAAAAATATCTCGCGCCTGTATTTTATCCTCAAAACCATCCAGATGCAAAACATACTGACTTTTCTTACTTGTGATATTTTCCAAATGAATATTGTGAAAATAAGGAAGATACGGTCCGTCATCCACATGCCAATATTTCAATTCAAAGCCTAAAATAGACTCCTTACATTCACCTACCCTAATATTCCGGATAAATATATTTTCTACTTCGCCTCCTCGCATGGCATTTGATTTTATACGGATAATACGGTCGAGTTCAGGACTGTCCATGGTACAATTTTCCACCCATACGTTACGGCATCCTCCGGTCACTTCACTGCCAATAGCTACTCCGGCATGACCATCCTTCATTCTACAATGACGGACTATAATATTCTCACTGGGGATATTCCAGTAACGGCCATCTTCATCACGTCCCGATTTGATGGCGATACAATCATCACCTGTATCAAAATCACAATCCTCAATCAATACATTCCTGCATGATTCCGGATCACAACCATCATTATTATAGCCATGACTCTGCATTTTGACTTTCCTGACAGTGATATTCTCGGACAACAACGGATGAATAAGCCAGAACGGAGAACGGTTGAGAGTAAATCCTTCCAATAGAATATTCTTACATTTATAGAGGTTGATAAACTGGGGGCGTATACCATTCTCTCTCATAAAGACACGTTCTTTAAAAGGAATAGAATCCTCTTTCATTTCATACAACAAAGTTTTCTCATTTATTTTCTTACCATCTTCCTGTACAATACCACGAATTCTGTTTTCACTGAGCCAATTACTGCTATCAGCCTGGCCATCCATCACCCCGTTACCAGTGATGGCAATATTAGTTTCTCCATAGGCATAAATCAACGGAGAGATATTGTAACAATCTATTCCTTCTATGCGAGTCTGCACAAGGTCGAAGAAGAAGGGATCTGTAGTAAACTTCAGTACCGTACTGTCAGATAAATGAAGGTTTACATTGGATTTCAAACGGATGGGGGCTGTGAGAAACTCTCCATCGGGAATAATAACTTTCCCACCTCCCTGCTCAGAACAAATAGTTATGGCCCTATTAATGGCATTCGTATAAAGCGTGTCTTTTACGTCGTGATAATCCGTAATCACGAAACTTCCCTCAGGGAAGACAGGAGGTACAATTTGATTATTAACCTCGGTCATTTGATTCCACGGAGATACTTCTTTTTTATCACATGAAGATATGGCTGTTGTCAGAAACAGCAAAGATACCAAAATTTGAGCGGTTCTTGTCTGCATAGTATTGTATTATGTTTATAATTCTATGCAAAAATAGGACAAGATACCTATACAGCCATTGCAGTATTTGGGGCATTAATTATACATTTTGTTCAACAATCGTTTTATGCTTTAATCTGTACTCTTTTGGTGTACATCCCATTGCTTCTTTGAATACTCTGCTGAAATATTGCGGAGTAGTGAATCCACTCATATATCCTACTTCAGATACAGTAAATTCATCTTGTTCCAAAAGTTGGACAGCCCGTTTAATCCGCATCGTCTTTACAAAATCTACAGGAGAAACTCCCATCAAAGATTTCACCTTCCGGTAGAATACAGTCCGGCTCATGCTCATAGCTTCTGCCAAATCGTCAATTTTAAATTCAGAATTCTGAATGTTTTCCTCCACACTCTGAAGAATATTCCGGATGAAATCATTATCAAAATGAGTAACTTGAGGAGTAGAAGGAGTAAGTTGTTCCATAAGACTAGTATCTTTCTCGCCTTCTCTCATCTTTGAAATGTAATAATCATACAATATTTGCCGTTGTTTGAGTAAGGAATCTACTCTGGCTTTCAAATAAGCAGAACTAAAAGGTTTCGTTATATATTCATCTGCCCCGTATTCCAGTCCTTGGATTTGGTCATTCAAAGAAGACTTGGCAGATAACAAAATAATAGGAATATGACAAATATCATTGTTTCCTTTAACCCGTTTCAGATATTCTATTCCATCCATTTCGGGCATCATAATATCACTGATCACGATATCGGGTAATTCTCTCAACGTCATTTCAAGTCCTTGACAACCATTACCCGCTTCAAGAACCACATACTCCCTAGCAAGCACACCACAGATAAAATGGCGAAGTTCTTCATTATCCTCAATAATGAGAATCCGTGTTTCCTTATCTTCTTCCTCTTCTGTAAGCTTATCGGGTATTGCCACCTCCTGTCCGGAATTCTTGCTGTCCGCTAGAATAAATTCAATATTGGCATCGGCATCGAAAACATCACGGTTACCCGGCAGTCTGATAAAGAAACTGCTACCTTCACCCAGTTTGCTGTCTACTCTGACAGTACCATGAAGCAGATTCAGTAATTCTTTGACCAATGAAAGTCCTATACCGGTAGACATATTGGGATCAATCTCATCCAAAGTATCAAAACGGGTAAACAGACGATTGAGCTTTTGGGCATTAATACCTCTACCCTCATCTTTCACCTGCAAACACAAAATCTGTTTCTCGCAAGTAACAGATAGGGAGATACTTTTCTCATCAGGAGTATATTTAAAGGCATTGGACAATAAATTAAAAAGAATCTTCTCCAATTTGTCCACATCCGTATACATAACAAAGGAATCGAGAGGACAAAACAACCTGAAATCAATACGATGCGTATGAGCCATAGGAACAAAATTACCGTAGATTTTTAGAATTAAAGGGATTATATCTACTTGTTCCATCAATACTTTCATCTTGTCATTCTGTATCTTGCGAAAATCCAATATTTGATTGATGAGCCGCAACATTCTGTCTGTGTTTCTTTTGGCCACTTGCATATTCTCCATGCCTGCATCAGATAATTTCTCATTACTAATGACTTCGTCAATGGGACTGGCTATAAGCGTCAACGGTGTACGAAGCTCATGGGATATATCAGTAAAGAAACGCAGTTTTAAGTTGGAAATCTGTTGTTCAAAATCTATCCTTCTTTGCAGGTTAGTAATGCGTAACACAATGCAGATCACTACCAACATAATCACCACGGCCATGGTGATATAGAGCAATACCGCCCAAACAGTTTCACCGAACACAGGATCAATATGTACGGACAAAGATGCCACATTATCAACCCATACCCCATCGGCATTAGTGGATTTGACTTGAAACAGATAATCGCCGGCAGGTACATTCACCAAACTGGCAGAACGATTATTTCCAAGCTCTATCCATTGGTCATTCAGTCCCTTAATTCGATATACGTATTTTATAGCCGGAGAGTTAACATAGTCCAAGGCAGCAAAAGTTATAGTGAAATTACGTTCATCCGGCTGCAGGTACTGAGCCTCATCGTTACTATATATGTCCTGCCTGCGAGAAGTATTATTCTGATAAATGTCAAGATGGGAAAAAACGATAGGAGGAACGAAATCACTCTTATGCAACTCATCGGGAATTATACATAACGCACCATATAGTGACCCTAAAAGCAATTTACCAGAAGATAGCAAAACAGGCCTAGTCTCTGCCATCTGTATCTGATCTTTATACTCTTCGAGCAGATTCAGGCCAGCATCAAATTTGGAAATCTTGTTTTCTGAAACTATCCATATATTTCCTTCTTGATCCTCTATGCTGGACAGTGACAAATCCGGTAATCGGTCATTAGTGGCATTGTAATGTTTAAAGTTCAATCTTTCAGATAAACTGCTACCATCATCCAAAATATTAATACCACCACTCAAAGTAGTTACCAGCAGTTTACCACCCTTAGTTTGGGTTATATCCAATATATCATTATTGCTCAAACTGGAATAACGCTCATCACAAACATTATGAAAAAAACGAATCTCTTCCGGACGGGAAAAATCTGTAGAACAGGACAGCAATCCGCCAGTAGTACCTATCAAAATCACTCCATCAGCCACCTCATATAAACAACGCACTTTCTCACATACATGAATGGGGTAATTATTGAGAATATTACCGTAATGAACAAACTTCAAATCTCCTCCTGCGGAAGCAGACTCAACCAAATTGATACCTCCACCGAAAGTGCCAATCCATATTCTTCCAGACGAATCTTGCAAAATAGAGAATATAGACTTGGAAGAAATGCTGTAAGGATTATCTTTATCAGGCAGGTAACAAGTTACCTGATAGTTGTCCTCCCCTTGAAAACGGAATAAAAACAAACCGTCTTCTCTAGTCCCCATCCAGATGTTATGATCCTTATCTTCGTAAATACAGTACACGTCAGCATTAAATGAGACAGACTGATCCGCCACTATTTTTCCTTTTTGCGAAATATTTCCTATCCACTGTCCTAACGAATCATAAAGACAGATGTTTCCCGGTTGAGTTTTATGATTCCGTTTCCAACCAATCCATACACGTTTGCGATGATCTTCCATCAACGAACGAGCAGACTCTTTATGTCTGTTGATTATATAATCCAACCCACTTTGATGAAAAGAAAGATATCCTAATTCACTTCCTGGAGTGGTATACCACAGATTTTTATGATGATCAATAAAATAGCTGAAAGCCTGAAATGAGATTGGTACTCTCACTCCTTTTTCATAAACATAAGCCTGTTCCAAAGATCTAGTCATCGGATCATAAAAGTATAACTCACCTTCTACAGGATTCACCCAAATACAACCATACTCGTCCTCATGTATAAAAGTACAGGGCTTGGTAAAAGGAACTTCCTTTAACTTAGGATAACTTAATAAGATAATATCCTCAGTAGTACAATCTAAACGAATAACCCCACCCGTGCCCCCCAGCAACCAAAAAATACCTTTTCTATCTTGATATATATCAGGACTGATCTCTACAGGCATTTTATAAAGAGTAAACTTGCCTGTTTTCGGATTATAAAACCGAATCTCTTTTCTCTGTAAAATAGCGATTTTATGATCAGATAAAGATTTCAGTCCGATAATCTCAGACATAGGTTCATTGGGGACACATGGAACAACATTTTGACTCTGATAGTCATATCGGGCAAAAAAGCCTTTTGAAGTAGCAAGATAGATATCATCTGCATTCTCTACCATAAACTTAAAAGGCATAAGATTTGCCATACTCTTCTTTCCTACAATCGTAGCTCCTTTATTTGTCAGAATCCATTCATCTCCATCCTTGTCCTGCATCACAATATAGATACTGTCTCCTATGTTATTTTCTATTTTTCCAGTATATAATTGCACTGACTCCGTAGCAGGAAATCTATTTTCATCCAAACGGAATAACTCATTTTGTACACCTACGGCCCATGTTATCCCTTTACGCAATACATACAGTTTTTCAACTGAGTTTATCACCCCTTTGTTGAAAAGAAAGGGATCTTCATACTGACAAGTACGGGTATTAAACAGATAACAATGTTTATCATACGTCTGACACCAAATATTATTCAGAGAACTTTTTTCAATATTGGTAAAACGATGATTTGTTATACGTACATCACTTTCAGGATAAGTTTTATAATTAGTAAAAGAATATCCATCAAAACGCTCTAGTCCGTTCCACGTAGCCATCCATATATAACCATTATCATCTTGAATGAAATTCTGAATATTTTTCTGTGATAACCCATCCTGAACTGAATAATATTTAATATCAATCAAACTCTGACCAAACAAAGGCAAGGCAGAAAAATACAACCATATAAGAAGAATCTGTTTCAACATAGTATTTACCTTTTTCAACCACACAAATATCGGAAAAAGATGTCACAAACCAATAGCCTGAATAGTTATTACAATGATTAGACCTGTTTTTATAAGAAATTCTACCATAAGTAGCAATATCACACCATAACCTCCCCTTTCAAAAGAACTCTGCCGAAGTATAGCTTCGGCAGAGAAAAGAACAAGATGAACGTCTATCCAGACATTCACAATGCTAAACCATAAACTGATCTTTAAAAATTAACAATTCATTATTCTGTCCAGTCCTCCACTATAGCCGAAGGATCCGGATTCAATATAATAGCTTGGTTATTAATAGATTCAAACTTACTAAAAAATAAATTGAACCATGGACAGCAATATCCTTCTTTAGAGTTCATACGATACCCCACCGGACAATTGGTACCTAGATACCCCCGTGTAACAGGCAATTCTAAACGCTTATAATCCCAATAAATAATACCCTCTCCCCAAAATTCTATCCTTTTTTGCAAAATCAATTCCTTACGAAAATCCTCCATAGTAGATGCCGTACATTGATAGGAACTGTAACGATAAGTTTTCATAAAATTCTCTAAAGCAGAAATTCCAGCACTTACCCCCTGACTAGCGGCTATTGCCTCAGCCTCAATAAAATACATTTCTTCAACACGCATTAAAAGATTATCTATCGGTGCACCTACATTGGCGTCAATCATATTGCCTTCTTTCGGCTTGAATTTTAAATGAACATATGCAGGCACCTTTTTAAAATTCTCATCGGTGAACAATGTATGATATTTAGTACCTGGAGCCTTTCCAGCATCTTCAGGAGCAATCCAAGTTTCTTTGCGCCAATCATCATCCGAGATTTGCTCAAATAAAACCTTACTGATCATTCTGTGTGCCCCATAGGAAATTCCTCCTACCCCAAATGTCTGTTCTGTACACAAGTGCCCTGCCAAATTAAGCCATACACTGTGAATATTCTCTTTATTCATGATTCCTCCCCACATCCATGCACTTGTCTGAATAGAGTTAAAGGCCGTAAAATAGTCTTTTCCACCATACCATTCCAATTCTGTCAATGGAGCAGCACCACTTTTAACTATAGCCTGTCTTGCACAATCGGCAGCTTTAATATAACAATCCTTATCCGAATCTATATCTAAATCCACATTCTGGATCAGTGCTGCCAAATCATTAGAATACTTTTCAAATCGCGTACCCAATTCTAGCCAAAAACGAGCTTTTAATGCAAATATAATGGACAAATCAGGCATATTCTTAGTAGGCCTCAAGTAATCAGCTAATAGAACTTCTGCATTCTCCAAATCATCCAAGATATATCTGTAAATAGTATAAAAAGGAACCCGCGGATTATTACGTGCTTCTGCTTCCGTTATATTCTCACCAATGATAGGGACTGTTAATCCATATACCCCATTGGTAGCAGCCTCGTCATCCAGCTTAGAAAATCCAGTCTTCTTAAACTCAAACAGACGAGCCATATCCATGTAAATCATCGCACGAAAGGCTTTGGCTATTCCTACATATTGCCTATTTGTTTCTGTAGTATTATCAAGATCCACAATACGGATTAAATTATTGACATTATTCAAAAATTTATAGTAGTAATAATAAATAGAATTCACCTCTGAATTATCAGCCAAGCTACGGCACAATCCGAAAGAATTATAATAATCATAACCAGATTTATATATATAAAAATCCTCACACATAACTTCTCTTATAATACCGTATGAGGTATAGCCCAAGTCCCAAGTATAACCTTGTCCATAAGTATTATATGCATTAACAAAGCCTACCACGGCATTTAACATAGCATTCATAGCAGCTGGTGATTCTGCAATCTGCTCGGAAATAGCGGTAGAGCTTTTGGGAAAGGTCTGTTCGATACAACTGCTCATATTTATACCTGTACCGAAAAGCAGACAGGCAACTACCGCTGTTTGAAATAATATATTTTTCTTTTTCATCGTCTTAAAATTTTTGATTATAACTAAGTTAGAATTGAAGACTGATACCTCCGGAATAAGTACGGAACGGAGCTATCTTTCCTGATGTACCTACTCCTGAAATGGAACGGCGAGGATCCAAGCCTTTTCTTTTTGACCAATAGTATACATTATCGCAAACAAAATATAAACGTAAATTTTTAATTTTCAAATGAGAAGTCCAACTATCAGGTAATGTATACCCCACTTGAATATTTTGTAGATTCAAATAGCTTCCATCAATCAGAAAGCGGTCTGACGAACCAGTCGTATTCAGATCATTGAAATACCAACGTGGAATGGTTGATGAGGGATTTTCTGGAGACCATGCCTTTAGCACATCTTTATGCCAACGGTTACCTACAGATGTTGCAGTTGGGTTACCCATCATACCTGCATAACCGTAATCATAAGTCAAACCACCAACCAAATAGGAAAATTGAGTAGAGAGATCAAAACCATGGAAAGTAATGGAAGTGCCAAAACCACCATACAAATCCGGATTAGGATCTCCACACAAATAAAAGTCGCCTGTAGAATAAGTGGTCGTTGTTTTTTCCTCATTGGTTTCTTTATCCGTATAATACCACAGTGAAAGTCCGTCCTCAGACAAACCGGCAAAACGTTTCATATACCATGTATTGATAGGCAGATCCTCACCATAATATCTGCTTCCATTCATATATCCTCCATGACCATCCATAACAGTAGTCTTTTTCTCATCTGGCAAATAAGTAATCTTATTCTTATAGTGTGTCAGATTCAGATTTATTTTCCATGTAAAATTCTTTTTATTAACAGGAATATAGTTCAGTTCCAGTTCAACACCCTTATTCGCCATATCGCCGATATTATCATAGTACCCAGGATAACCCAAAGAAAGAGGAACATTGAACCAATTTAACATATCAGTAGTCTTACGATAAAACAATTCAACACCACCATTCAGTTTTCCTTTAAGCAGTTCAAACTCAACTCCCAAATTCATGTTAGTATTCGTTTCCCAAGTTATATCTTTTTTCCCCTTACTATTAAAAGACAATGAAAGTTCATCATTACTATTCACTATATTATATCTGTCTGTATAATTATATGAACCTATATTATCATTACCTTGCTGTCCTATGGAGAACTTTATTTTGAGCATATCAATCCATTTCACATCAAACCAGTCCTCTTTAGACATTAGATAAGCACCGCCTACAGAATAAAAATTACCCCACCAATGATCAGGATGAAAACGCGAAGAAGCATCACGACGATAAGAAGCCGAAAAATAATATTTTGCATCGTAATCATATAAAGCACGGAAAAAATATCCCTCCGTATTATAATCATTCGAATAAGAAGCAGCACTTGAACCATCTATAACAGCCCCATTCAATTCATGGTTTCCCCAATATGAAAACATATTTTTCTTGGATGCGGATAATTCTGCATAATTATATTTATAACTCTCATGTCCCAACATTACCGAAATATTATGTTTACCAAAATTATGGCTATAATTCAATATCTGCTGTAAGTTTAATGTAGTAGTACGATAATGATACATTGTCACTGTGCCATTCTGTTCTGCACCAAAACCATAATATGGATTTGTTGTAGTATAATATCTGATTTCATTAACTGTGGTTCCCACATTAAATGTAAACTTAAAATCTTTCAAAAAAGTAATATCTACAAATGCATTACCATTAAATGTATTACCATTCCTATTTTCTTGGTTAAGCATAGATGACTGAATAGAAGAATTAGGATGGTTAGGACGTGCCAATCCCAGTTGTGCCGTCGCTGTTCCATAATCATATACTTTCCCATTTAAATCCGTCAGAATATTTCCATCAGCATTCCTCACATATACAGGATAGATTGGTGCCATGCCCTCTGTAAAGCTGGATAAATCCGTATCATACTTTTCTGTCAAGGAAGCACTATTACTATGTGTATAACTGATGTTAGCACCATATTTCATCCATTTTTTTGCTTGGTACAAGCCTTTAAAACGAGCGGAATATCGTTCATAATTTGAACTAGGAACAATTCCATCATCTTTTAAATAACCAAAAGAACCATATGATTGCATCTTATCGGTTCCTCCAGCAATATTCACATTATATTCTTGACGCAAGGCAGAACTATAAGCTTCATCAACCCAATCATCCGGATAAAGCATATATCCATTAACCACCCTGCCCAAAGTTGCATTGGGATTCAGCTTTCCGTTCATACCAATAAGATTTTCGTTTTCAGGATAACTATACACATTATAAGTCAAACCACCATTTTCCTTCGTATTACCCACCATATTTTTATTAGCTTGAGCATAAGCCTCTCCTTCTGAAAGCCCCTTTACATACCTCAATTGATTATATAATGCCTTATAATGTGCTTCATAATATTCACCCGGATCTTTGATATAGTCATAATCAATTGTACCACGAGTATTCACTCCCCATTTTGCACTAGCCGTAACAACAGCTTCACCAGCTTTTGCCTGCTTGGTAGTAATAATAATAACACCATTGGCACCACGTGCACCATATAACGCATTTGATGCTGCATCTTTTAAAACGGACACTGATTCAACATCAGATGGGTTGATATTGTTCCATCCTCCCTCATAGGGCATACCATCTACAATAATAAGTGGATCATTATCCGCATTGATAGAACCAATACCACGAATTATCAATGTTGGAGCATCTCCTCCCGGCTGCCCAGATCCACTTGTCATTTGTAAGCCTGCCACTTGTCCAGCAAGTGCCTGAACGACGTTCGTTGTCTGTCTTTTAGAAAGTTTCTCAGCATTTACAACTGAAGCCGATCCAGTAAATGCCGACCTTTTGGCTGTACCATAAGCAACAACCATCACTTCATCCATCATTTCAGACTCTGTAACCAATACTACCTTGACAAAAGATTTAACATCAACCACTTGGGTCTTCATACCAATAAATGAAACCATTACTTTCTTATCAGTTGGTTTAATATTATCCAACACAAATTTACCATCCACATCTGTTATCGTACCATGTGTAGTTCCCTGTATCAACACAGAAGCTCCTACTACCGACAATCCATCATCCTTGGAAAGAACAATTCCCGACATTTTGGTTACTTGAGCCGATAAATGGCCTATTACAACTAATAAGCACATTAAAAACAGAACAATGCGTTTTCCCATACCATTTAGATTTTTTTTAATAGGTTTAATATGATGGAAACAAATATATTAAATATAATCGATGAATAAAAACTTTATTCACTTTTTTTCTTTATATTTTTTAAAACGATAAGTGTTTTGTGCAAAAATTACATAATAAAAGAAAATATCAAGCCTAAATTATTTAATAAAAGAAGTATCACTTTTTTAACTTCAAGAATAATTCTAGTATGTAGAAATCGAAGTTTCCAAACTGAACCGAGATGTGGGAAGCGTTGTAGAATTTTCAAACTGAGCCGCAAATATGGTGCAATTTACTAAAATAAAAATCACAAATATCTAATAACTAGATATTTGTGATTTTATTTTGTACTCGAAGCGGGACTTGAACCCGCACAGCCGCAATGGCCAAGGGATTTTA
>CAUHML010000048.1 GCA_959606905.1 uncultured Bacteroides sp.
CCGATTCGAAACAGTCAAAAATCGACCTTAATCAATTTATTAACTTAACACGTTGCAAAGATATGAGAAAAATTTCTTTGAAAGGGCTTTTTTGCCCAAAAAGTTTAGAATCTAAGCAAATAATACTAACTATGAAGATCACTTTATTCCTTCTTCTGTTCGTAACATTTCAAGCTTATTGTGAGAATGGATACTCTCAGAGTGTAAAAATCAGCATTCCCCACTCAACGCTGAAAGTAAGTGAGTTACTCTCTAAAATAGAGTCACAGACCAACTATTTGTTTGTCTACAACAAAAAAACAGTAGATGTAAAACGGGTAGTTAATGTAGCTGCCAACAATCAGTCGGTATCCGAAATTTTGGACCGAGCTTTTGAAGGCACAGGTATTCATTATGTAATGGAAGGCAATATTCTCTGCATCCCATACCCAGTTCTCTTACGGGCAGGAGGAATTCTCAATAGCCTATTGGATGTGTATTAAAGAAGGTGGCAAGCTAGGAGATATTTATGGAAATGCTTTTGTTTGCAATGGCGATGGTTCTATTCAAGTAAACGCTGACGGTTCGCCGGTGAATAAGACCGGAAATAAAGACCTGCCGGAGCTTTAAAGGTGGATGAATAGTTTATAATTATAGGTGTAACTTTTTTTGATTCAAACGTGTTTCTCCGTGTATTAGGAAATGAGAGGAGAAAGATTGTGAGGGGGTGAAGTCGAGGGGGCTTCGCTCCCTTTTATTAAAAATACTCCCTCCTTTAAAAGAAAGAGGGCGTTAAGGCAAAAAATAGTTGAGGTGTTTTTTTCCATATATTTGCTTTGAGGGTGATAGAAGCATATTGATTTGTGTTGATTATCAGCGTTTTATCAATACGATAAAAACGGTGAAACTCAAGAATGGGAAGTTTGTGTTATTTATAAATTTGTATCGGAAGTTCTCCTTTCAATGCCCCTAGCGCATTGAAAGCCAATGATTCCATTTCGTTTTCTCCGGGATAAATATGGATCGGAGCTAAAAAAGAAATACGTTTTTTGAGTCGTGAAATGACATAATCGGAGTAAGCAATCCCTCCTGTCAGGAGAATAGCATCTATCTTCCCACAAAGTACAGTAGCGGCGCCACCTATTGCTTTTGCTACGTTATAAATCATGGCGTCCAATACGAACTCCGCTTTTTTGTCTCCTTCTTCTATGGATTTGATAATCACAGGTACATCGGTAGTACCCAAGTGAGCTGTCAGTCCCGCACGTCCGGAAATACGCTTCTTCAATTCATCTTTGGTGAACTGTCCGCTAAAACAAAGGTCGATGAGTTGACCGGCAGGCAGTGTACCTGCACGTTCCGGCGAGAAAGGGCCTTCGCCGTCCAACGCATTGTTTGCATCAATAGCCCGTCCATGGCGGTGAACTGCAATAGAAATACCACCTCCCAAATGGCAGATGATTAAATCAAGGTCTTCGTATTGTGTTCCCTGCTCTCTGGCGAAGCGGCGTGCTATTGCTTTCTGGTTCAAGGCATGCCAAATTGTAATTTTGGGCATTAACGGTGAGCCTGTGATACGGGCTATATCTTCCAGTTCATCCACTACTCCCGGATCGGCAATGAAAGCACGACAATTGGGTAAGGAAGAAGCAAGTTTGTCTGCAATTAATCCTCCAAGGTTACAGGCATGAGTGCGCATGGCGTGTACCGTATCACGTTTCATGGCTTCATTTACCTCATATACTCCACCCGGTATCGGTTTTACCAGTCCTCCGCGTCCGATGACTGCATCAAAGTCAAAAGGTATCTTATTGGCTTCCAACTCCTGGAGTACCAGATTCTTCCGAAATTCAAACTGGTCTACCACTTGTGAATAAACGGATAATTCTTCTACTGTATGGCTGATATTACGGACCAGTAGCGGAGTTTCATTTTCATATACTGCAATCTTCGTCGAAGTGGAGCCGGGATTGATAACTAGAATTTTCATCAATATTGATTTTTGAATTATGAATTATTGGGGACTTGATTTATTTGTTTTCTGCATTCACAGTCTCCTGAGACTTGCAGGCAAGCCATTGCCATGCTATAATATTTGGACAAGCCGGAGTCACTACGAGACGGAAGTACCACTGGGCAGATCGGTCCTTGCAATAAACCCGCCATTTCTGCCTGTGCAAACAGGGACACAGATTTGTAGAATGCATTACCCGATTCTATATTGGGGAATATCAGCACATCCGCTTGTCCGTTGATAGGAGATACAATACCTTTAATATCGCCGCTTGCCTGCTCGCAGGCGGTACGTACATCCAGCGGGCCGTCAATAATTACATTTCCGAACTCTCCGGCTTCGGCAAGTTCCACGATATTTACATAATCCAGTGAGTGGGGAAACTTGGCGCTTACTTTTTCCGTACAGTGGATTAAGGCGATACGTGGTTGTTCAATACCGAAGTGGCGGCACGTGCATATAGCATACCAGATCATTTCTATACGTTGTTGCAAAGTGGGACGCGGAATAACGGCAGCATCCGAGAAGAAAAGTAATTTGTGATACGTTGGAATTTCCATTACCGCCAGATGCGTAAGAATTTTCCCTTTCGGAAGCAATCCTTTTTCTTTGTCAAGTATAGCGTGCAACAGGTTGTCCGTATTAATAATTCCTTTCATCAGAATATCTGCTCCTCCCTCACGGACAATGCGTACCGCTTCGCGTGCTGCCTCGTCCGAATCTTCTATATGGATGATTTTTATGTATTCGGGATATTGTTTGAGTGTAGGATATTTTTCCAGAATAGCCGAATCTCCGATCATCAGAAACTCCGCAATTCCTTCTTCCAATGCGCGGGTAATAGCATATTCCGTGTTAGGATCATTGGCACAGACTACGGCAATCCGTTTTCTATGATTTAGTTTTTTGAGATGAGCCGTCAATTGGGCAAAACTTTGAATAGGTTCCATAACGTTAGATTTTTAGCAAATATCAGAAAAAGGATTGAGAAAATAGCGATTGCAATCCGAAAAATTACATCCATTATGTAACATTTTGCTATATTTTATTTGTTTTGGTCGATAGATATGCATGGAATCGTTTTTTCCTGTATTTTTGCAAATGAATCCCCCAATGAAATAAAAAAGACATGAAACAGTTTAAAAATCTATTTTTTGTTAGCTTAATCCTCCTTTGTTGGCTGTTCATTTCGTGCAAGACGACGAAGGTTCCTGAAGGTTGGTCCTTGGTCTGGAAAGAAAACTTTAATCAAAAAAAGAATTTTGATTCAAAGGTGTGGAGTAAGATTCCACGAGGAAAGTCGGATTGGAATAATTACATGACTGACTTTGATTCTTGTTATGCAATGCGTGAAGGCAAACTGGTGTTGAGAGGTATCGTCAATCAGGTTCAGCCCAATGACACGGCTCCTTATTTGACGGGCGGTGTTTATACAAAAGGCAAGAAGGCTTTTATAAACGGGCGTATTGAAATTTGTGCCAAGTTGAATGCTGCGAAAGGGGCATGGCCGGCTATCTGGATGTTACCCGAAAAAGCGGCATGGCCGTCCGGTGGCGAAATTGATATTATGGAACGTTTGAATAACGATTCAATTGCTTATCAGACTGTTCATTCTCATTATACCTACACATTGGGCATCACAGAAAATCCCAAGTCTCATTCCACGGGACCTATTTATCCTGACCGGTACAATGTTTACGCAGTAGAAATGTATCCGGACAGCCTTTCATTTTATATCAATGATATGCATACGTTTACCTATCCTCGTATACAAACAAAAGAAGAAGGGCAATACCCTTTTAACCAGCCTTTTTACCTGCTGATTGATATGCAATTGGGAGGCTCGTGGGTCGGAGCGGTCGGTCCTGAAGATCTTCCGGTAGAAATGGAAGTGGACTGGGTACATTTTTATCAACGGAAGTCAAAAAAATAAGAACATATATGGATATTCAATTTCCTCCTTTTTTGCAGAAAGGTGATAAAGTAGTTATCGTATCGCCCTCCAGTAAGATAGACAAACAATTCCTGAAAGGTGCCAAGAAACGGATTGAATCATGGGGGGTGAAAGTTGTTATGGGAAAGCACGCCGGAGGTTCATCCGGGCGATATGCCGGCACGATCAGCCAACGTCTGAAAGATTTGCAGGATGCAATGGATGATCCGAAAGTGAAAGCTATCCTTAGTAGTCGTGGAGGATATGGAGCTGTACATCTGATAGATAAGATTGATTTTACGGCATTTCGTGAATATCCGAAATGGTTGTTGGGCTTCAGTGATATTACTGCATTGCACAATCTGTTTCAGAAAAACGGATATGCTTCGTTGCATTCGTTAATGGCACGTCATCTTGCGGTAGAGCCGGAGGATGATCCGTGTACAAACTATTTGAAAGATATCCTGTTCGGAAACTTGCCTTCTTATACTTGTGAGAAACATAAGTTGAATAAGCAGGGCAGTACGCAGGGGGTTCTTCGTGGGGGGAATATGGCGGTAGCTTACGGTTTGCGCGGTACTCCTTATGATATTCCGGCAGAAGGAACTGTGCTGTTTATCGAAGATGTCAGCGAACGACCTCATGCCATTGAACGCATGATGTATAATCTAAAATTGGGCGGTGTACTTGAAAAATTATCTGGACTGATTGTCGGACAGTTTACGGAATATGAAGAAGATTGTTCGCTGGGCAAAGAGTTGTATGCTGCTCTGGCGGATTTGGTAAAAGAGTATGATTACCCCGTTTGCTTTAATTTTCCTGTAGGGCATGTTACTCATAATTTGCCGCTTATAAACGGAGCAAAAGTAGAGTTTACGGTTGGAAAGAAAAATGTAGAATTAAAGTTTATTTGTTAATAATCTATTTCATCTGAACAATGCTGTGATGAAAATGACTAATTTTGAGACTTTAATAGAAAAGAGGATGATGAAAAAGAAAATTATGATAGTATTGGTAAGTGCCTTTTTGTTATTATCAGCATTCTCCTGCGGAGGTGGCAATAAGGCAAATAGTACAAGTGAACAAAACGAAAAGATAGTTGTGAATGTACCACAGTTTGATGCAGATAGTGCTTATCTGTATGTAAAGAATCAAGTAGATTTTGGTCCTCGTGTTCCTAATACAAAGGGGCATGTAGCTTGTGGAAATTATCTGGCTAAGCAATTAAAAGATTTCGGTGCGCAGGTGACCGATCAGTATGCCGATCTGATTGCTTATAACGGTACTTTGTTGAAAGCGCGAAATATTATCGGTTCTTATAAGCCGGAAAGTAAAAAAAGAATCGCTTTATTTGCCCACTGGGATACACGTCCGTGGGCCGATAACGATCCTGACGAAAAGAATCACAAGACTCCGATTCTGGGAGCGAATGATGGTGCAAGCGGAGTAGGAGCTCTGTTGGAAATAGCCCGTTTGGTCAATCAACGGCAGCCGGAACTTGGTATTGACATTATTTTTCTTGATGCCGAAGATTATGGTACACATGACCAGGATAATGAAGAATCATGGTGTCTGGGTGCACAATACTGGGCGCGTAACCCTCATGTACAGGGATATAATGCTCGTTTTGGTATCCTGCTTGATATGGTAGGTGGCGAAAATACGGTTTTCCTGAAAGAATCATATTCTGAGAGATTTGCGCCGGATATAAATAAAAAGGTGTGGAAAGCAGCCAAGAAATTGGGATATGGCAAAATGTTCATTGATGAAGACGGAGGAGGGGTGACGGATGACCATTTGTTTATCAACCGCCTGGCACGTATTAAAACGATCGATATTATTGCTTCCGATCCGGAAGGTGGTTTTACCCCGACCTGGCATACTATCAATGATAATATGGAGCATATAGACAGGAATACACTGAAGGCGGTCGGGCAGACTGTATTGGAAGTAATCTACAATGAAAAATAATCTCCTTGTTATTTAGAGTATTTAGAAATTTGTAAATAGCAATTATATATATGTCAATTAATGAATTACAAGACGAAGTGATTGCAGAGTTCAGTGACTTCGATGACTGGATGGATCGGTATCAACTACTTATTGATTTGGGAAATGAGCAGGAACCGCTTGAAGAAAAATATAAGACGGAACAGAATCTGATTGAAGGATGTCAAAGCAGAGTATGGCTTCAAGCGGACGAGGTAGACGGTAAGATTGTTTTTAAGGCGGAAAGTGATGCTTTGATTGTAAAAGGAATTATTGCCTTGCTGATAAAAGTCCTTTCAGGACACACTCCTGATGAAATCTTGAATACTGATCTTTATTTTATAGATAAGATAGGGTTGAAAGAACATCTGTCACCTACACGTAGCAATGGGTTGTTGTCCATGGTCAAACAAATACGAATGTATGCATTGGCATTCAAAGCAAAAGAGGGGAAGTGAGAACTTCCCTTTTTTATGATATGCTTGTTGATCTTGTGAAAATTTTATAAAATTATAGATTTTATTCAGGAAAGCTTGTACATAGGTTTATGGAAGTTTTTTGCTAGTTTTTCTGTTGTTTTATTTAGAAAAAAGTAAGAAATCTGTCTATTTGACCAATGTTTAAAAATATATAATATAATAAGTTTCGTTTGATACTTTGCTTTTTTATTTATTTTTTTGCAAAAAAGTGAATAAAACGCGAGCTTATGAAAAATTATGTGAAAAGAGTAATCCTGTTCTGGTTTTGTATGGTTTTCTATATGTTAGTACAAGCTCAAGTGAGGGAAAACCGAATAACCGGACACGTATATGATTCTCAGAACTTGCCTTTGGCTGGTGTAAACATTAAAGTAAAAAATACTCCTTATGGGACAGTCTCCAATGAAAAAGGAGAGTTTGTGCTAGCAGGTAAATGGGAGCAAGGTGTATCAATTGAATTTTCGTTTATTGGTATGCGGCGTAAAACTATCACTTATAAAGGTCAGACTAAGCTGGAAGTAACTTTGGCGGACGACACTAATAATATGGATGAGGTTGTTGTGACTGCTAAAGCCAATATTAACGAGATAGATATTCGTGCTCGTTCCGGTGTAGTGCAAGAAGTCGATATGCGGCGTATTAATAGTAAGCCGATGATTGATATGGGCTTGGCTTTGCAGGGATCTGTACCGGGGCTGATTGTAACAAATACAGGAGAACTGGGTTCTGCTCCTGAGATACGCATCAGGGGAAATTCCTCTTTACGAAGGGGAAACACAACCAATGAGCCACTGTATGTAATGGATGGAAAGGTCATAAGCTCGGAAACTTTTTATAATCTGAACCCTCAAGATATTAAAGAAATCAAGGTACTTAAAGATGCGGCTGCTTGTGCTTTATATGGTATAAAAGCTGCTAATGGGGTACTGGAAATAACTTCCCAGCGTGGAATTAGCGGACAAACAATGGTTACCTATACTTTGGATATGGGTATAACTACTCGTGGCCGTCGGGGAATTTCTATGATGAATTCTGTAGAAAAGCTGGAACTGGAACGTCGTTTGCAAAATGTAGAAACTCCCGGTTACCGATATAGTGCAGATTATTATAATAAATATCATGCTGATGATCCGAATTTGCCACAACTGATAGCGGCAGGACAACAAAAACTGGATGAATTGAAGAATATTAATACCGACTGGTTCCATGAACTTATCCGGAATAGTCTTTATCAGAAACATAATGTCAGTATTCGTGGAGGAAGTGAAGAGACAACCTATTATGTTTCTGCTAACTATACTCAACAGGGAGGGCGTTTGCCGGGTAATGATAAACGGCGTATGAGTTTGCGCATGAATATGGACCAGAAATTGGGACATATCGGTTATGCATTGCTAAGTGTAAATGGGGGATATGCTAAGACAAATACACCGAATGGTACAACCTCGGACCCTACTCAACTGGTTTATGAACTGAATCCTTATGAAACAAAAGATAGTGGCGAATTAGTTTCTTATCCGGGACGTACCTACAATGATTTGATGAATCAGTACAGTCAGGAAGATGCGGCAAAGACAGCCGGTATTAGTGGCAGTTTGATTTTGAACCCATTACCTGGACTGGATGTGGCGGCAGTGGCCGGCCTGGATTTTTTGCTGGACGAGACAGAACAATTTACTCCTTCTACTGCATATTCGGAAATGACAACGGGAGTTCCTGAGATTCAACGTGGTATTTATTCAAAATCAAAGAATACGACAACCAATGTTTCTACTAATGTTCGTGTGACTTATAATAATGTATATGCAGGGAAACATAATCTGACGTTAGGTGCTAATATAGATTATTACCTGACGCAGTTGGATAATGTTTCTATTACTGGTTATGGGGTTGGAACTATAAAATCTGCGGCTGCTATCAATCAATCTATTCAAGGAACGCGTAAAGCTGAAGTGGGGGCGTTGAAAGATAAAAATGCCCAGTTGGGATTTGGTGCTGTTGTCGGGTATACTTTTGATAATATTTATGACCTTTATGGTACTTATAAGACTGACGCTTCCTCTATTTTGCCTTCCGACAAACGCTGGAACAGTGCTTGGGCAGTGGGGATTGGTTGGACTCCTAGTTATTATGAATTTCTGTCGGATAACCCCGTTTTAACCCGTCTGAACCTAAAAGCTTCTTATGGATATACTGCCAATTTGAATGGCGTCTCTGTCTCTTCAACAGTAGCCACTTTTGCTTATTCTACTAACAGTTATGAAGACCAGCGTCCACTTGACTTAATGGGGCTTTATAATAAAGATCTGAAACCGGAACAGACTAAGTCTATTGATGCAGGAATTAATATAGGTCTGTTTGATCGTATCACTTTAGAGGCGAGTTGGTACAACCGTCGTACCGAACAAGCGTTGTTGGATGTTCCGATTCCGTCTTCTACTGGATATACTACATTGAAACGTAATATAGGAATACTTGAGAATAGAGGTTTCGAATTTGGAGTGAATATGAAAGTGTTGGATACAAACGATTGGTTGCTTAGTTTGCGGGGGAATATAGCTTATAACCGTAACAAAGTTATTGATCTTTATTATGCTGATAGAATATATACCTCTGAAGAAGCATTGCTTCCTGATTATGAGGTGGGTAAGTCGTATGATATGATTTACGGACCTTCTTCTCTGGGGATTAATCCTTTGACTGGTTATCCTGTTTTTCTGGTGAAAGGTAATAAGGAAAAACAAGCAAGTGAAGCATTGACTGCTGAAGATGTGGTAGCATTGGGTCATTCTACGCCTCCATATAGCGGAAGTTTTGGACTATCGCTTTCTTATAAATCATTCGATTTGGATATGGATTTCTATTATGTACACGGTGGTATCCACCAATTTAACTATTCGTATGTGCGTGATAAAGATGATTCAAATAAAAATGCTGTTGCTGGACAAACAGATAAAATGTGGTTTAAACCGGGAGATGAAGGTAAAGTTTATCCGACTCCTTTTTACACATCTGCTGTAGCAGAAGACAATTTAAGCCAATACCCGAACTCGTTGACAGTAGGTAAGAGTGATTATTTGAAGCTCTCTATGGTTTCTCTTCGTTACCGAGTGCCACCTCATTTCTTAAGAAAGACATTACCGTTTGTAAAGTATGCGACGCTTGCTTTTCAGGGTTCTAATTTGTTTACGTGGACCTCATATAAGGAATCGGATCCGGAAAGTGGTACATTGGCGGGTAGTATGCAGCCTATTTATACATTCAATATGAGTCTGACTTTTTAAAGAATAATGATTATGATAAAGAAATTCATCTATATATTTACTGCCATATCAGGAATTTTAGCGGGAGTATCGTCTTGTTCACTTGATATTCCTCCTGCTGACCAGTATTCGGATCCTGATGCTATTACTAATGTTTCCACGGCCCGTTCGCTCCTGACATCTGCTTATTTACTATATCCGCACTATGAATATGAACTTTCTATCTTAGGTGATGACTTTTGTCAAACGTCTATTACAGGAAAGGATATGAGTCAGAAGAATCTTTATTTGTGGCAGGATAACTCTATAACTTCTTTTGCGGAGACTATCTGGCTGGAATATTATAATACAATTGCTTCTTGCAATACTTTGCTTGAACGGGTGGATAATATCGTATTGGAGAATGCTTCGGAGGAGAGTGCAAAAGCAGCTATAATAAGTGAGTGCAAAGCATTGAAGGCTCTTTGTTATTTCAATTTGCTAAGGTTGTTTGCACCAGCTTATGACAAAGATCCGCAAGCTGATGGCATTGTTTTGAAAGAACGTTTGGGACTTGAATTTCCAAAACGTTCTTCTATTGAAGATTGTGTATCTGCTATCCGTACATTGTTGACAGAGGCGGCCGATACGGAGAATGATCCGGAAAGAAATGGGTGGTTATCTCAAACAGCGGTTTATTATTTGCTTGCTGAACTGGAATTATATGCAGGACAATATGGACAGGCTGCGATTTATGCAGAGAAAATATTAGAGCAGGCAACAGATGATATGTTTACTGTTGCGGGATATAAACGTTTGTGGGAAACTGCTTCTTGCAAGGAGCGTATCTTTGCGTTTTATACAGCAAAGAGTTATTATGCGGACATTCAGTTTAATGAAACAAGTGGTGATTATTTCGCTTTGAATCCTCAGATTGTTTATGGGGAGGAAGATATACGGAAGACATACAATGTTTATCCTTTTGAAATGGAAGGAGAACAAAGGAATTTGCTAGGTAAATATAATAAAGTAAATAAGGATTCAGAAAGTATACAATATATAAATATAATGCGTTATGCCGGAGCTTATTTCATAGCTACCGAGGCTTATAGTCGGATGGTGGGTAAAGAAGATGTCGCAATTCGGAAATTGAATGAATATTTGGCAGCTTGTCAAGCCACGACTCTTGATGAGGGACTGACAGGTAATGCACTGCTGCAGGCTATTCATCTGGAAAAAATGAAAGAATTTGCGGGTGAAGGTATACTGTATTTTGATTTGAAACGTTTACATTCTGGAAGCCTTTCCCGGTTAGCGAAATGGGGGAGCAGTGAAGATGTAAAAATTGAGAGTAGCGATTATCGCTGGTGTTTTCCTATTCCTCGTTCTGAATATAAATATAATGAGAATATGACTCAAAATGAGGGGTGGCCTCTGAATAGATAATTTTTCTATCTTAAAAACAAAGAAGATTATGAAATACAAATATTATTCTTTATTCATATTTTTGATTTGTCTGTCCTGGATTGTTATAGCTTGTAGTAACAACATTGATTATACTTATAAGGGACGCAATTATATACAAATGAGTACTTCCGATGATCCTGCACTTTCGGAAAGTGATGAACGTGCAATTACTGTTGATGTACTTCTGGCTACTTCCGTAGAAAATGATGCTGTAATTAATTTCGAATTGTTGGATAATGCAGATGATATTTTGCGCTTGGAAAATGGGGCAGTACAAATAAAGGCGGGAGAGAAGACGGCGCGTTTCAAGGTACTTTCCAATCGTCAGAGTTTGCTGAATAACCAAAGGATGATAACTTTAAAGGTAAAGGATTATACAGACGAACGTATGCAACCATGGAATGAATTGAAACTGACTGTAAGGCCAAATCCAACCTTGCCGGACTTGACCGAACAACAGATTGAGTTTGTTCATGGCTATATGGAGAAGTACAGGCTTAATCTTAATCGCTTTATGGGTGAAGTAAGCTGTCGCGTAGAGGTGACTTTCCCAGCAGATGAGGTTGGAGTATTTAGTGATACGGAGACTCGCTCCTTTGAAGGAAAGAGTATGATAACATTGAGTGAGAATGCTACTGCAGATCGTCCGATACTTAAGATGATTGATAATCCAATGGGAATAACTTCATTTTTGTGGGAAATATACAGAAAAGAAACGGTGGAGAATGAATTTTGGATTTTTGAAGGAAGTAAATATGTCTCTATGATGGAGGCGATTGGCTATGACATGAGTAAGGAAGTATTTAGTGTAGTTCTTGATAATTTGGAATTATTGCCGGATGAAGGTACTTTTTCATTCGTAGGCCCGACTTTAAATCTTTGGGATGAAGAAATAGAATCATTGCCTTTTGAATATTCTTTTACCGCTTGGGAGCGTTGGAAGAAAATGGCTGACGAAGGTGGTACGATTTTAGTTCAGGAGGGAGATAATATGGTGGAAGCGAGTGTTAGTGATTTGATAGAGGAAGGAATAACTTTAAATCCAGTTTGTTTAGTGTATTCGTCTATTGATGAAGACAATTGGGAGAATGAACCTTCAGACTGGATTGAACCGAAAGGAATGTTTAATGAGAAAACCTTTAGTTTTCAATTCCCTTGGGATCATGTTAATTCGTTAGGGTATACTCAGATTCGCGTGACTTATACATTAAATGAATAAATATAATATATAAAACGACCATTCATGTTTAAGCAGACAAAGTTTAAAGTTTTTCTATTCTTGGCAGTTCTATTAGGAGGACTTCCCGTGAATATGCTTGCACAACAGAAAGCTTCTCATTTGGAGAAAAAAGTAAATTTACCTCCTAATACAGTTGAAGGGACCTTGGCTAATGGGTTACATTATTTAATCCTTCCTAACGAGGCGCCGATTCACACAACAGAATTCCGGTTAGTGATGCGTATCGGTTCTGTTCAAGAGTCGGAAGAGCAAAAAGGAGCCGCCCATTTTCTGGAGCATATGTCGTTTGCCGGTAGTAAACATTTTCCTGGCAGGGGAATGGTAGACTATCTGGAAACTTTGGGCATGAAGTTTGGACGTGATATAAATGCGGTAACCGGATATGATCGTACGATCTTTATGTTGACAGTGCCTATGGATAAAACTGACCATAAAGTTAGTAGCAAAACTTTATTGATTTTGAAAGATTGGCTGAGCGGAATCACTTTCGAAGAAGAGCGGACGAAGAAGGAACGGGGCGTTATTTTGGAAGAATTGCGCGGATATGACTTGGGGGATGATTTTTATGCATTAAAAATCGGAAAGAACCATTTCACGGAGCGTATGCCGTTGGGAAGTTCCGAGGATATTCGTAGTATTGACCGTAAGACGTTGATTGAATTCTATAAAAAATGGTATTCTCCGCAGATGGCTACCGTAGTTGTGGTTGGTAATGTAGATCCGGAATCTATTGAAAAACAAATCAAGGAAATGTTTTCATCTATTCCTCGTAAAGAAGTCAAAGGCTATCGTACTTATCCATTGACTTATGACCCGGGAGTTGAGTTATATGAAATTGGGGATGATCTGGAGCGTAGTTCAGAGTTGGAGCTGATGATTCCTCATCCTTGTGTGATTGGTAATACAATCGGCAGTATTTATCAGAAGGAACTCGGATCTTTATTGATACGTGCTATCAGTAACCGGTTGAAATACCAGAATATCCGGTGCAATGTTTCTGATGCATGGTTTCTTTCTGATAAGAATCATTTTGTTTTTGCTTTTTCCGGGGTAGATAAGGCAAATCTCTTGCAACAAGTATCCGAACTGTCTAATGAAATGGAGTCTATTCAGAAAAACGGCTTTAAGCAGGAAGAAGTGGAGGATGCTATTAATGAGCATCTGAGGCGTTTGAAAGTAGATAACTCAACTCAATTATCTTCTAAATGGTGTGATGATTTTGTTGATTATGTGATATCCGACGACCGTTATATTCAGTCAGATAGTGAAATGAAACAGTTGGCGGACAAGATACGGGCGACTGATAGCGCTACTTTGCAACAACTTTTGCGTGAGTGGCTTTCATACAAAGATCAAACCTTATTGGTGGCTTATCGTAATAATGCAGGTAAACAAAATTCTCTTAAAAAAGAAGAAGTTGTTCAGGCATGGGATGAAGGTATTAAGAACCCGTTGAAAGATTTTACGTATGTACGTAAAGATGTGAAAGAAGAAAGAGTAGTGACACCTGCTTGCCTGGTTGAGAGTTATCCTTTTAAGGCCTCAGATATAGTTAGTGAGAAGAAATACGCAGACCTTAACATAACAGAAGTAATTCTGAAAAATGACTTACGTATTCTTCTCCGTCCGACAAATGATGAAAGTCAATCCATTTTTGTGACAGCTTTTGGAAGAGGAGGGACAGCAGATTTATCAGATAAAGATTATCCTTTATATGAAGGGACAGGAGGTTATATGGAAATGGGAGGGGTAGCTTGTATTCCTTATGATACTCTATCTTCTTTTATGCAACAGGAAGAAATATCTATGAATATTGCTATCAGTAATTATTGGCATGATATTATGGGAATGTCTCCTGCTGCCAAAGCACGAGAACTCTTTAATTTGATGTACGAGAAGATGTGTCGTCCGGAGCTTTGCTATGAGGATTTTGATGAGATTCGTAAAGATGAAATGGAGCGTTTCGGGAAGGAAAGTGTATTGGAACAAATGATGAAACGTGCTTCTGATCGTATGTTGACAAACCGCCTGGATTCTCTAATGGGAAATACGGTACCTCGTCCGGCTCTAACAAAAATGGATCTGGAAAGATTGGATCTGGATAAGATTGCAGATTATTATTGTTCATTATACAGCAATCCGTCGCAAATGACATTCGTAGTAACAGGAAAGTTTGATACGGATAGCATCAAAGAATTGTTAACTGCGACGTTCGGACGTATGCCGAAAGTAAATACAGTGTCTTATCCCAACAAAGCGTTTAAGCTCCCTAAGAAAACTTACATAGAAGAATTTCCGAATGATAATGATACGCAGACTATCTTTGATTATGTTTTCTGTGGAAATTATCAGCCTTCCTTGAAAAATAGCCTTACACTGAAATTGATGCGTGATATCTTGCAAAACCGCTTGTTAAGTGTTTTGCGTGAAGGAGAGAATATAGTCTATTCTCCATACGCTTCTTTATTTTATAATGGGCTGCCACAACAAGTCTTTTATTTTGATTTGTCGGCCTCTGTTGATTTCGTAAATACGAAGAAGGTGGAGGAGCTTATAAAGCAGATTATAAATGAGCTTCGTACAAGTAAAGTGAGCGAAGAGGAATTGGAAACTTTGAAAAAGTCTTTTTGGGTTACAAAACGAAAAGTGCTTTCGGATGAGGCTTCTGCCGAATGGCGTACTAATCTTGTGAATTTGCTGAAGAATGGTGAGTCTGTCGCTGATTTTGAGCGATATGAACAATGTCTCAATAGCATATCCACTGTGGATATTCAGAAAGCATTTAAGCATTTTACGAATCCCGATAAATTTGTATTGTTATATATTGGAAAACATCAAAAATATGAATAATTTATTTTTCTCAAGATTTTGTGGGTTATTGCTTTTGTGTTCTATAGGAGTAGCGGCCTTTGCTCAGAAAGGATACAAGAGAGCATATACATTGTTTAATGCCGAAGGCAAGGAGATAGGCTATGATGAGCTTATTGAAGCGTTGGCACAACCGGATGTCGTGTTTATAGGCGAGATTCATAATTGTTGTATTACTCATTGGCTGGAATATGAAATAACCCGTTCGCTATATGCTATTCATAAGGAAAAACTGATGTTGGGAGCTGAAATGCTTGAGGCGGATAATCAGCTGATTTTGGATGAATACATGAGTCGCGCGATTTCTTATGACAGATTTGAGGCAGAAGCCCGGTTGTGGGATAATTATAGTACGGATTATGCTCCATTTGTCTTTTTCGCAAAAGAGAATAAAATTCCATTTATTGCAACTAACGTACCACGACGCTATGCTAATGTTGTAAAAGATAATGGCTTACAGTATTTGGATTCATTATCTAATGAAGCAAAGCGATACTTGCCGCCTCTTCCTATTCAGTTTACCTACAAGGAAGAAGAAGGTGGTGCTTTTGCATTAATGCAGATGATGGGTAAGAGTAAAGGCAATCAGGAATATTTGGCACAGGCGCAAGCTATCAAAGATGCAACAATGGGCTGGTTTATAGCTCATAATATAAAGGATAAATTCCTGCATTTTAACGGGAACTACCATTCTGATTTTAAAGGAGGAATAATTCCTTATCTGCTTCAATATCGTCCGGGGACAACGATTAAAACTGTCTGTTCAGTCCGTCAGGAAAGTATAGACCAATTAGATGAAGAAAATAAAGGAAGAGCAGACTTTTATATTTGTGTTCCTGAAGATATGACCTCTACTTATTAGAGGTCATGCGTTGCATATATGGAATGACTCCTGCCAGTATGACAATTGCACCGATAAGAATAATAAGATACGGTGTACCGCTAATCAGGTCATCCATATTCTCCGCTTCGGGATATTTGATACTGAGATATACTGATAAGGAGTTATTTAATATATGCATGAATATACAAGGTATCAGACTACCCGTTTTATAATAAGTCCATGCCAACAGGATACCGATCAGAAATGCCGGAAGTATCTGTGCGGGATTTATATGAAAGGCACCGAATAGAAGTGCCGAAATAAGAATTGCTTTGGTCGGATTATATTGTTGGAGCAAAGCTTTGGTGATTGCTCCCCGGAACAATAATTCTTCAAGTACAGGGCCTACGATTGCTATTGCAAGAATCCCTCCCCAGCCGGATTGGAGGATATCGAAAGATTGCTCCATGATATTAGGTATCCAATCCAGCAAACTCATTAATGAAGAAACAACAAATCCACTGGTAAGGATTGCCACTGCACTACCTAAAAGATAAGGAGCGGACACAAGTGACCAGGTCTCTTTCTTTGTGCTGATGTAGCCGGCCTTCCACAGATAGATACCCATCATTATCTGACCGGCCAATTGCGCCGGAATCATAATTGTTTGTGTCAGAACAGCCTTATCTAAATTTCCTGTGGTTACTAACAAATAGATAGTACAAGGAATCATAATCAGGACAGGGGCAACAATTTGCGCAATGACAAGGTCTATTAATACAAGTTTGATAGCCGTCTTCATATTTTACTTTTTTATTTAGTAGCGAAGAAGCTGCATATAAACATAGCTAACATAGAAATTGCTATTACCACCAGAGAAATACTCATAAATGACTTTTGCATAAGAATCTATTTTAAGTTGTTATTCGGTTGATGTATTATTTTCTTGGTTCTTCCTGTTGGTTACTTCTTGCTTTGCTGGCAAGAAGAATCGCTTCGGTTTCTTCTGCATCTTTGTGGAGTTGGACTATTAGCTCGTCAATGCTGGAGAACTTCAGTTCGGGGCGTGTCCGTTTTACAAAAGTGAGCCGGATGAATTTATCATATATATTCGAGTGGAAGTGAAGGATATTCACTTCAATTGTTCGATTCGGACCATTGTCAATCGTCGGGCGGACACCTATATTTAGCATTCCCATGTATGTTTTCCCGTCAAACGTTACCCATACGGCATATACGCCATCGGCAGGAATAAGTTTATCCGGATCATCTACGCTTAAATTGGCAGTCGGAAAGCCGATCTTTCTGCCTACTTGGTAACCGCCTACAACAGTCCCGTCCAAAAAATATTCATATTTCAGGCAACGGGCTGCGATTTCCACTTCTCCTTCATGTAACAGTTTACGAATCAAAGACGAACTTACCGGAATGTTTCGGGTAGTTCCTATTTCTATGTCACTGGTATATGCCTGTGCACGAATTACCTCTATACCAATTTCTTTCCCGTAGCATACATAGTCCTCGAATCCTTCGCTGCGATTATGTCCGAAACGGTGGTCATAACCGATAACCAGACATTTCACCTGATAACGCTCTTTTAACAGTCGGTTCATAAATTCGCGGGCGGTTAACTGCGAAATGTCCGGGGTGAAATCGAGCATCAGGCAATAGTCTACACCAATGTCGGCAAGCAGACTAATTTTCTCTTTCGGAGTAGTCAGGAGTTCCGGCCGATAGGTTGCATTCATTACCTTACGGGGATGAACAGGGAAAGTGACCAATGCAGAACGTAGACCTTTGGCTGCGGCTATCTCTTTCACTTGTTGAATCAGATAGCGATGTCCTGCATGCACTCCGTCAAAGAAGCCTATGGTAGCTACACAGGGTTCTGGTTTTATAGCCGATATGTCACGTATAATCTGCATATCTATTAAATTATTTACTGTTGAAAAGATGACTCCAGTCTTCGCCGGCTTTTGCCGTATAAGTAGAGATTCCTAAGTTCTGTGCCGCTTTGCAGTTGATTTCGGAATCATCAATAAAAAGAGTCTCCTCCGGTTCGATGCCGGCATCATCCAATATTGCTTTAAAAATTTCCGGTTCGGGTTTGGCCATTTTCATTTCAAAAGAGAGATATGTTTTTTCAAAATAGTCCTCTACTTTGAAAGTACGGTAGGGGAATAGATTCTTACAAGTCCATTTCCAATGAATCTCGTTTGTATTACTCAACAAATAGACTACATATTTTTCGCGTAACTTCAGCAATAAATCAAGTTTGTGTGTTGGTATATCTACCAGAAAACTATTCCAGGCGGCATCAATTTGTTTGTCACTAACTACTTTACCTATCATTTCGCGAACGCCATTACGAAATTCTGCGGGAGTAATCAAGCCTTTCTCCTGCTGCATCAGGATTCCGTCCTGATTTGAGATGTCCAATAGTTCCTCCACGTTACGGAGCCCTAATTTCTGGAAGTTCTCGATACAACGTTGACGGTCGAGATTGATAAGTACACCGCCTAAATCAATAAGAAGGTTTTTAATTCCTTTACTTTTCATTTCTTTTTCTTTTGTGAATAATACGCTGAACAAGGCGAACAAGTTCTCCAACCCATAACACCATGGACGAAACGCCTATAATTAGAAGCCATGTCTGCCAGTCGAGTGGTTCCGTGCGGAATACAGCACCACCGAACTGTACAATAAGGAATTGTCCGACAAGAATGGCAAGCACAATTAATTCCATGCCATACGATTTGGAAAGTCCTTTGAATGCCGAGTCGGTAGTGCCGAACACACGTGCATTAAACAGGTTCCAGAATTGTAACATGACAAAGAAGGTGAAGAAAATAGTGAGGTTGTGTACATCCATACCTTTTGCACTGTGGTCGAAATAATAAATCATTCCGAGCAGTACGATGAGGAAGATAGAACCTACCCCTAATATGTTAGACCTCATTGCTTTGCTGATAATGAAATCAGTACTGCGACGAGGCTTTTCGAGCATAACAGTTTCGCTGGGCGGAATAGAAGCCAGGGCCAGCGCTGCGAAAGTATCCATAATCAAGTTTACCCACAACATCTGCGTCACAGTCAACGGAAGTTCCGTGCCGATAACGGAACCCAATAGAACGATAAGTAATGCAACGAAGTTGATCGTTAACTGGAAAACGATGAAACGCTGGATATTCTTATAAAGCGAACGTCCCCACATGACGGCGGTTCCGATACTGTTGAACGAATCATCAAGCAATGTAATATCACTGGCCTCTTTGGCTACAGAAGTTCCTGTACCCATTGATAAGCCGACTTGTGCATGGTTCAGAGCAGGCGCATCATTTGTTCCGTCTCCGGTTACGGCTACTACCGCTCCTTTTTGCTGGAGCAACTGCACAAGGCGTTGTTTGTCTGTAGGACGGGCACGCGACATAATTTTCAAATCCATTACCCTGTCAAGTGCTTCTTCGTCACTCAATTCAGCAAAAGCAACACCAGTGATACGATTCCGGTCGGTGTCGGTTTCCGGCTTCCAAAGACCTATCTGACGAGCAATCTCGGTTGCAGTCCCCGGAGTGTCGCCGGTCACAATCTTGATACCGATACCTGCCGACTGACATTTGGCTACGGCGGCAGGAACATCCGGACGAATCGGGTCAGAGATAGCAACCACTCCCAAGAAGTTCAAGTCGTTTGTCGAAACAAGTTCTACACAATCATTCGGCTCATTCTCCTCTACGATTTTGAAGGCGAAGCCCAGTGTGCGCATCGCCATATTCTGGTAATTCAGTAGTTGTGCTTCTACTGTTGAACGGTATTCCACGGCATCCACCCGTCTTCCGTCCAAGACAACTTCTTTACATTTGCCCAGAACAATTTCGGGAGCACCTTTTATATAGAGTATTTTCTTTCCGATTAATGGTGATTCTACAAGCGTAGCCATGAACTTGCGCTCCGTAGAGAAGGTGAGCTGGTCGAGAACACGGGCGTTCTCACGGAGTTTCAGGTAATTTCTTCCCTGACTATTGAGCCATAATAGTAAGGCCACTTCCGTCGGATTTCCTACTCCTTTCGGCTTTTCCCCGGCTTCTGTTTCCTCAAGGAAGGCGGTTGAATTAGCGCTGATTCCCTCTGCAATCAATGCACTGATATCATCATCGGACAGGTTACTGCCGTTTTTGATTCCATAGAAGTTTGGTTCGTGCACTTGCATCAGATTTTGCGTCAGCGTACCGGTTTTATCCGTACAGATGACAGTGATAGCACCCATTGTCTCGCAAGCGTGCATTTTCCGAACCAGGTTGTTGGTAGAAAGCATACGGCGCATATTTAGGGCCAGACTAAGAGTCACACTCATCGGCAATCCTTCGGGAACAGCAACAACAATCAGCGTAACAGCCATCATAAAGTATTTAAGTGTCCGTTCAAATACCGGAAGCCATTCGTGCCAGCCGTTTAATGCACCGAAATCAAAATATAGCAATACATCTTTTACGAAGAAGATAAGGAAAGCCAGGCCGGCAACAGTAAAACCAATTTTTCCGATTAGATTGGCTAATTTGGTCAACTGTATATTTAGTGGAGTCGGTTCAAGGTTTTCTTCCGTACTTTGGCGGGCCACTTTTCCTATTTCCGTTGCATCTCCTACGTGCAGAACGCGCATTGTGCCATGACCGTCGACTACCGTAGTGCCACGCATCACCAAATTAGAGGCGTAAGTCGCTTCTTCGTCAAAATCTGCTTCTATAATCGTCTTATTGATAACAGGTTCTCCGGTCAGGTTGGATTCGTTTACTTGCAAAGAGATAGCTTCCACCAATTCTCCGTCAGCCGGGATTTCTTCTCCGGTTTCCAAAATCACGATGTCGCCTACAACTATATCTTTGCGCGGAACTTCCTGTACGCGGCCGTTACGAATCACTTTAACTAGTGTTTCCTCATTAACGGCATTCAGTAAGTCGAATTTTTTGTTGGCATCATATTCAAAAAAGAAACCGATACCCGTAGCCAGCAAGATAGCGGCTATGATACCGATCGTTTCGGCGTACTCATTTTCGATAATGGAAATAATCAACGAAAAGACGGCTGCAACTAGCAGTACGCGTACGACCGGGTCCTCAAATTTCTCAAGATAAAGTTTCCATAAAGAAGGACGCTTGGGGGGTGTTAACAGGTTTATACCATTCTTTTCCCTGCTTTGTAGGACCTCACTGTCCGTAAGGCCTAAATGATTGTAATCATCTTTATTTGTACTCATGCAGATACATGCGTTTAGTTTGGACTGCAAAAATACAACATATAATTGTGATAAAATGTTTAATTAAAACTTTTTATGAAGTAGAATTTCTTACTGAGGTTTGCCGCATGAAAGATAAGGGAGGGTAAACCAGAAGGTAGAACCTTCTCCTTCAATGGAATCCGCTCCGATCTGGCCGCTCAATTTGCCTACAATCGTTTGTGAAATCGAAAGTCCCAGTCCTGCACCTTTTTGGTCTTTATTCAGTTTCACAAAACGCCCGAATACATTCGACAGTTTTTCTGCCGGTATGCCCGTACCCGTGTCTTTCACGTAGAAATATAGTTCAGTATCTTTAGCTTCATAACCGATACGGATATTTCCTTCCCGGGTAAATTTAATAGCGTTGCCCACGAAATTGGAAATGACCTGTGCCACCCGATTGCGGTCGGTCTGTATAAAGCAGGAAGAAAGTGAAGGCTCTGCTATTATCTGTACTTTTCCTCCGGCATCATTAATCCTCATTTGGAAAAGTCTTTGTAAATCGGATAGCAACAAATTAATATCTACCGTTGAATACACAAATTCTAAAGTGCCCGCTTCTATTTTTGACATATCAAGAATATCATTTACTAATTGCATCAGAAGATCGGCATTCATTTTGATAATTTCTTGGTATTGTGTTTTTTCTTCTTCTGTGTTTGCGCTGCCCATTACTTCTGCAAACCCGGTGATAGCATTCAGCGGAGTACGAATCTCATGGCTCATGTTGGCCAGGAAGGCTGATTTTGCTATATCTGCATTTTCCGCTTTCTCTTTTGCCACTTTTAATTCCCTTTCTACTTGTTTCAAATGGGTAATATCATGTACGGTAAGCACCATATTTTCTTCTTCATTGAGGAGGAAATAAGAGCCGGAAATAACGGCTTCACAGGCTACCGTTTGATTTTCGGAAGTAACCATATTCAAAGTGGCTTCCAGATTAGTGAATCCTCTTCTTTGTTCGAAAGCCTGACGGATAGCCTGGCGTATAGGACAGGAGCCACAATAAACATGTGTACCGCAACCTCCCTCTGCCGATAATGCATTACGGCACTGCAACAAATCACCTACTCTTTTTTCTTCCGGTCCTTTTCGTGTTCCGGTCTGTTGGTAGTAATTCGTTTTCAGCACTTTGAAGTCGTTGTTTATTAACAGGATGAAGGCGTGTACATTTTTCAAGATAGCACTGGCAACATGGTTGGTATGTTCTAGTTTTCTGGATTCCCGAAATAACCGTTTCTGCATTCGAAGGCATTTCCTGCGCTCCCACAAAAAACTGATTAACAGGATTGCACATAAAATTATGAGGGTAGATAAAAGTGCTATTAACATGACATAATATTGTTGGTTCAGCTTGTTGAATACGGTTACAAAGATAGTTTTTTTCTTTCACTATAAAAAAGTGTTGAACAAATATCTTGTTATTTGTGTTATATTAATTAGAAAACCAATTAAAAATACGAACGTTATGAAGAAGTACATTTGCACGGTCTGTGAATATATTTACGACCCCGAACAAGGAGATCCGGAAAGCGGAATTGAACCAGGAACTGCTTTTGAAGACATTCCAGATGATTGGACTTGTCCTCTATGCGGAGTCGGGAAAGAAGATTTCGAGCCGTACGAAGGATAAAACAAAGGGAGAGAATTTATTAAGAGGAAATGGGAGGTGTGTCAAAATGCGCACCTTCTTTTTTTTAAGCACAAAGCCCCGACTTT
>CAUHML010000049.1 GCA_959606905.1 uncultured Bacteroides sp.
TTCAAAGACATCATATATTTCCATTTCCCGTTCAACAAAGAATTATACCCTTCAGTTATGATTTGCAGACTATCATGGTAATTCTTTACCTTCTCCTTTATCAAATTGGCGGCGGCACGCTGCTGACGAACATACTGCCGATAATATTGTCCTTTTATAGTCATGTGGTTCATCAGTTCGGCACCTTTCACCGGGTAGTATAATAACTGATAAAAAGCCGGCTGACTGTCTTTATCCAAAGATGCCAAAAGATTTTCCGCTTTCTTCCCAATGCGGCTATATTCGTTCAGACGATTTTCTGCTTCATTATAATTGGCAAAAGAGAACTCCGTATCCGTACGTTTCTCTCCCCCGCCCCAATAATTATTCCAATATCCCCAACCCATATATTCCGGTTTCCGGGAAAAGGCCAAATTGATATGCGAAGAAGTGATATCTTCAAATACGCTATAATACTGTTCCCCAAACATCTTTGCCAACCAACGGGCGGGATAGGTAACCACATTATTCGCATTAAAGCTATCTATATCATAAGCCATATCAAGGAATAAAGACACTTGCATTTCGGCTCCTTTTAAATCACCGCAATTAGCCAGCCAGATACGGTCTGCCGTCGTATCATAAGCCTTTCGGAGTTCCTCATACATCAGAGCCGGGGGAGTAGTGCTGTACCACAAATAGCTATGGGGAACTCCCAGATAAGAGACATGGTAGTAAACACCTGCACGCCCGGAACGCTTCTGTTCATGCGGGCCACTTAAGCGCTTCATGTAGCCGAAGTTATCATCCGGCCAAATAATGGTTACATCATCCGGCAATTCCAATCCATTCGAATAGATTTCCAACACCTCCTTGTATGGAGTAAATGCCTGTGGAATTGTTTCAACCGGTCGATCAATATGTTCTGCAATCAAATTACGCTGGTCTTTCAACGCACTCTCCAGCATTTTGACCTTTTCTTTCATGGGGACATCACCTCCTCCCATTGCCGCATCATGCAATCCTCTCAAAGCCAATGTATATACATTCTCATAAGCACAGTTTTCCTTTACACGGTTTCCTAGAACTTCATTAATTTTATCCTTATTTTTACCATAATCCCAAGGCCCCATCGTTTTTGAATTCCATTCACTAGCTGTATTTAACAATAATGGTTCGCAATGACTGGACCCCATTACAATAGCAAAAGTATCTGCCACCAACTTATTTTCAGGTATCTTATAAAATGCGGTCGACACCGGATGCATGGCAGGAGCCAGATGATTGGCTTTCAACCGTAACAACAATTCGCATATTTTGGCATAAGTACGGGGACCTATATTGCCACGCTCTTTCTCAAAAGTCTTAGCGGCCCAAGGTTTCAGTCCCCAATCTTCATCATTCAGAAAAACACCTCTATATTTCACGGAAGGGGTCTTGGAAACAGTGGTGGGAGCATCCACATAAAGTGTTTTATGTTTCTTCACAGGGACATCCGCCCACCAATACCAAGGAGACACACCTGCCATTTCCGAAAGAGAAAACAAACCGTAAGAAGCTCCTCGCCTGTCACTTCCGGCTACAATCAGCGCTTTATCTACTCCTGGAAAAGGATGATTAACTGTCTGGATCAGATAACGTTCCCATGCTCCTTCCAAAGGAGATATATCTATTTTCCCATTGGAGGCTAACTGACGAATTGCCTGATTCTTTTCAATAGTACCGACAATAACCACTGTTCTTCCTTTCTTCCATTCATCTGCCAATTTTAATCTCTGTCCTGTGACATTTTCAATATCAGACACAAACAGTTCGGCAACCTTCTTTACAACCGGGTAATCATTGGCATCATAACACACGGTCGCCTTTATTTTCGATGCGACTAATGGGAAAGCATATTTACTATGTTTTACATTCTCATTCACAACCACTTGTGATTGCAGGGCAGATGCCACTACCAATAATATTAATAGCGAAAAGATTCTCATTGATACAGTAGTTCTAGTTATTCAGTTCTATTTCTTTTTATCTTCAAAATGATAGTTATATGGATTCCGCTTAAAATGGTAACGATTTCTTGGCACCGGCAATGGGTCTTGTACACGCAGTTCCCAAGTCATCAATTCTTCCAGCAATTCCATTTGTTTGGAGGCATATTTCTTTTTATTATAAAGATTATTAATCTCGGAAGGATCGGCTTTCAAGTTATACAGTTCACCACGACCATAATTGTCGAGTACTAGTTTCCAGTCATCTTTGCGAACCATACGTTCAGTTCCGCTTTGTGTCCAGGTATTCAGTTCGTCAAAGTGAGCTATTTTATTGGGTTGCAAAGCCCCCTCTTTAGCAAATGTCAACGGTTCATCCCGGGTGAAATCTTCACCACCGAATCCCTGTTGTACAATTACACTCGAAAATTCTTTCTTGGGGTACGATTTACCCGTCAACATCGGCCATAAACTGCGTCCTTGCACTCCAAGAGGTATATCTGCACCGATTGCTGTACAAATAGTAGGAAATACATCAGCAATAGAAACATGTGCATCCATAGGAGATTTTTGCGGATGAATGTTATATCCTGCCCAAATCATCGGAATACGGGTCAAACATTCGGGCACTCCTGCACCTTTACGAATCAAGCCATACTCCCCACAATAATCCCCATGGTCTGACAGGATTACAAAAATAGTATTTTCATAAAGCCCGGCTGCTTTGAATCCTTCAATCAGACGTTTGGTCTGGTCATCAATCAGACGAAGCATTCCTAAATAATTTCCACGCAAACGAGGAAGATCTTTTGCCAGATTCGGGCAGGCTGTATCTTCCAATTCCGCCAAAATCTCATACTTATTTCCTTTTTTAGATAAATCGTTCCGGCTAGTCAAAGTTGCCGGTATCTTTTCCGGAGAAAACATTGAGAAATAAGGCTCTGATATCTGATATGGATTATGCGGTTCAGGCATTGAAACCCACATAAAGAATGCGGAATCTTTTTGCTGCTCCGCCCAAGCCAAAGCTTTGGTAACCATTTTCACCGGATTCTGCGCTTCTGCCGGGAAAGGGGTGGCTTCCAAATATTGACCTCTCGCTTTATTATTCAGAAAAAATGCAAAGTCCTTATCTTCCTGCGTGTCACGCTGATTCTTTCCCCAATGAAAATATTCCTCACAATAATCAAAATCTTTCCCTTTCACATGCGCATGGTTCTTTCCCACTAATGCCGTCTTATATCCTTGTTCTTTAAACACTTCGAGCATATCTTTCTTATAATACATATCGGGAGTGTTGTGGTTCGTACGGACATGCGTAGCAGTCGGATAACGTCCTGTAAACATGGAACAACGCGCAGGCATACTAGCAGGAGCTACCGTATACGCCTTATCAAACCAGACATTACTCAATGCCAGCGAATCGGCAAAAGGAGTGACAGCCATCGGAAAACCTTCGCGACCACACAAATCAGCTCGCTGTTGGTCGGTCATGATGATAACAACATTGGGTTTGGGTGTTTGTGCCAGCATTGGAATAACATTAACCATACTGGAAATCGCAGAGATTGAAACTAAAACTTTTGTATTCATATAATAAATTCTTTAATCGTTCACGCCCAAAGTTCGACAATTCATTTGACAAACTACGAAAATAGCTGTTCAATAAAGGACAAAAAATGACAAATAGTCCAGTTACAAACACACGGTGAGCCTATTGACCACGATCAATAGTTATACACAGAGCAATTACCAATATTGACTAAAGAAATTCAAAGCCGCCTGGTAAAAGACCTTTGTATCTCTTTGCTCTTTATATAGGCTCTCCAATACTTCTTCATATCTAACCGGGTCAATCTTATTCCGGATAGATTTCCATAGCCCGATGTTCACATCAACCTGCTCAATGCCTCGTTTCAAATTAGATTTGAACTCTTCACGTAATGACTTCCCGGATTTCATTTTATGCGACCACGGCACGTTGTGGAAACAAAGCAAGTAAAGTTCGGGACACTGTGACAAACTGTTGAATATATCCTTGTTGTATTTAAAATATTGAGACACATAGTTCGTTCCTTTTGTGGTACGATCAGTGCCGATAGACTCTTTGCTCACATGCCACTCTTTGTTTGCACGCTGTTCGAACCCCGCCGTATAATGGTCTTCCCGCTTCACAGTAAATCCCAAACTGTAAGGGGCATGAGCACAAACAAAGCTCTCCCATGTGGGCATCATCATTTGCCGGATGACTTCCAGCGTTGCTTCGTCACAATTCCATGTAGACTTTATCCAATCGGATGTAATACTTTCGGTCGATTCTTCCGGATTCCATGCCAGACGCCCGAAAGCATACCAGTTGGCTTGGGCAAAGTGATGAGCAGTCCAATTGCGCGAACGACCGATATTGCCTACTCCTGCCATGCCAAGCATACGCGACGGGAATGTCTTTCCGGCGATAATATTCGACACAGTACTTCCCTTTCCGTTACAATATGTATCGAAATCGAGGAAAGTTTTCCTCCACATGGGCAACAGATACACCAAGCTAACAGAACGCCCCAAGTACTCTTGCGTAATCTGGAGTTCAGGGAACAAAGGAGTATGGCGCATGGCTCCGAACAACGGTTGAGCCGGTTCGCTAGGCTGAAAGTCAAGCGTTCCGTTTTTGGTTTGCAACACTACGTTTTCGTCGAACTGTCCGTCCAAAGGCTGAAACTCCTTATAAGAACGTTTCATTCTATCTTTATCAATCTCCGGATTGTAGACAAAGGTGCGCCAAAGCACAATGCCTCCATGAGGTTTGAGTGCACGGGCTAACATATTGGCGCCATCCACATGGCTACGATGATAATCTTGCGGACCTGCCATGCCTTCAGAGTTGGCTTTTACAAGGAAACCTCCAAAGTCAGGTATCAGACTGTAAATTTCGTTGACCTTATCCATCCACCACTTTTGCACTTCGGGATTGAGAGGATCGGCTGTATCCAGATGTCCAATTCCGACACCTCCCCATTGTTTCCCCACGTCTTTGGTCGTAGAAGGTTTTACGGGAGCAGCAAAGTTGGGTGCAAGATACACCTTGATGTGATACTTGCGGAAGATATCAGCTAACGCAGCAACCTTCTCTAAATAGTCATGTCCTAAGATGCGCGGATCGGCATTAACATTATTCAGAATCACGGCGTTGATGCCGATGGATGCTTCCGCACGGGCGTAGTCGGTATATCGAGGTTCGATTTTCTTTGGCAAATCGTCCCATGCCCACAATCCTTTTCCAGCATAGCCGCGTTCTACCGTTCCACCCAGACCTACCCAATGATTGATCATACGGAATTCCAATGCAGGAATTTCTTTGATATTTAACTGTTCAAGCGGATATCCACATTGTATCAATCGAATCAAGTGGAACGTACCATAAAGAAATCCTGCATCGGAATAGGCTTGAAGTGTTATCCTCTTTTTACCACTGCGGATGATATATCCTTCCTCTCCCAGCCCTTTATCTTTACAGAAACTCATTTGAATTCCCACCGCATTATCCTGAACAAATATTGGTGTAACTGTCAGTAACGCCTTCAAAGCACGCTCCAGTTCTTCTCTTATGACTTCATCGTATCGGCTTCCGGGCAGACTAATGTGACTACCATACCGAATGGCAGATTGTTTTAAGCCAGATTCGGGAAGAGGTTTATAATTCATCCAAAGTTCATACCCCGTATCTACAGTGGATAACGTCTGTTCCTGACCAAAAAGATAGCTCATACAGCTCAAAAAGAAGAACAGAACTATGCTAAAACAACGAAAACAGTGATTCATGAGTTTCTATTTTATCGTATTAAAACTTTATTTTGTCTGAGCGCAGCTTCAAATCAAGCCACTCCCTTCAGATATATCTTTCTCATTTTTACTCCTTTTTTATAATTACCAAGTCTCTACACGCAAATCATAAAGCGGATCTTGACGCAACACCAATTTCTCCACCACATGATAATATTTGCCACCGTTCTCATACGTATATTCCAGATCGAATTGCGGTGCACGCGTACCTACTTTCGCTACATAATCGTAGTCGCCCTCAATCTTATAAGTACCCGATGCATTAGTGATTGCAGCTTTACCGCTCACTTCTTCCACTGTAACATTATTATTGGCATCCATCGTCAACGTCAAACTACCAACTGTCTCCAACTTATCACCTACGCCCGGGCACACCACTACACGCGGTTCCATTGTTTTAAAAGTGGCAGTAGCACATTTGATAATATCTTTAGTATTACCATAACTTACTGGTTCGCCGACAGGATTTCCTCCAGCATCAACTTCGGTTACGTTTCCCATGCGGTAATAAGTACCGGCATAAGTACTGATGTATTTAATAACGGCAACACAAGTCTCTGCTCCTTCGCGTATAGCATTCATTGAATTCTCTGTCATTCGAAAAGGAAGTGCATAGTAATCCGTCAAACAACGCGAATCCTCATAGAAAAGATTGGTAAAAGTGATCCCTACATCGGCTACCGGAGAGTTCGATTTACGCACCCGGAAATATTCCGGATCCGCCAGTGTATAATAGTTGGCGGGAAGCAACGTTTTCCCCGTTCCTTCAAGCAAGGAGGGGTCAATGGTAAATTTCGCCCAATCATTCATGTCTATTTCACGTTTCCCACCAATAGCCACTCCGACATAAATGTTCATATCACGGTCGCTAATCACAGTTCGCAGCGGCTTTGCTACAGCAAAGCCCATATCAGCTCCTTCGTAATCGTGGGTATAGTCGTCATAACACGCCGTAATCCCAACTAACAGCAGGAGTGCGGACAGTAAAAGTTTTGCAGATTTCATACTTTCTTCTTATTATAGTTAAACACAATCACCATCCTTTATTATTGATAAGATTCGGATTTTTCTGTACCTCTAAATAGGGTAATGGCATGTAATAATAGCGAACATCGTTTAATGGGCGATCTTCTACCTTCACCACCTTGAATGCCTCATCGCCTGAACCGTCACGAGTAACCTGCATTCCATAAATAGGTTCATTGAGAGGTAACAACCAACGCCGCAAGTCCCAAAAGCGTTGATTTTCAAACGCAAATTCAATTCGACGTTCATTTTGTATCAATGTACGGAATGTTTCTTTCGAGGCAGCCATCTCGTCCAAATAAGTCACATCGGTAATTCCACCTGACTTCTCCCGAATAGTTTTTATCACGTCGTAGGCAGACTTGGTGCATCCGGGTCCCACAACTTTCGGTCCGAAAGCTTCATTGGATGCTTCGGCGAAATTGAACCATACCTCTGCTTTGCGCAACATCGGATTATAGTGACGGGAATCCTGTTCTTCAAGAGGTTTCAAAAAGTCGGCAACCGTATTCATAAACTTTGCCAGGTAATAACCTGTACGTGTAGCATTTACGTTCATGTAACCGGAATCTTTTCCACCTGGAGTAACGTCGATATACGAACTGTTGGCTCCAAATTGACGTCCCTGATAGTAAAGATTCACATCGAAGCGGTTGTCACGCTGGCAATCATAAGGATCGGTTTCGTCATACAACGACCGCGAATCGGTTATGGGAAATCCATTTTTTGCCGGGAAAGCATCAGCCAAATTCTGCGAAGGCGTAGTCTGCGCATTCCCAAAATAGAAAGGCGGATAATGCCGTTGCTCCAAACCATGATTACGTCCCACAAATGTGCGAAAAAGGAATTCGGCCGATTGGGCATCCCCTCCATCGTACAGATCTTTCGGAACTAATGCCGAATAGTTTTTCATTCCACTCATCGCCAACACTTCATCGGCATAATTAGCCACACGTTCCCATTTGGCTTGGTAAGCCGTTTCGTCCACCACCGTATAATCGCCCATGCCGTTCAATCGTACTATGTTATCTGGCTGATAAGCAGGGCTGGCCGCATAGAGCAGTGTTCGTACTTTCAGTGCTGCGGCAGATAATCCCGAAGCACGACCAAATGCTTGGTCGCCCAATATAGCATCCCCTCCGGAATAAGTCAACGGAAGTAACGCCATTGCTTCGTCACAATCGTAACAAATTTGCTTAACGCAATCTTCATAACTATCGCGCGAAAAACTTTCCGGATGCGCCGCTTCTTCCGGAGTAATATAATGTGTTACGATAGGATAGCCCAACACTTGTCCGTTATCGGTCTTTCCACCATACATTCTCAACAGATTGAAACTGCACCATGCTCTAAGAAAAATAGCTTCTCCACGCAAACGTTTTTTGTAAGCCTGATCAATTTCGTCGCTAGAAATGCTATAGCGTATTTCATCCGTAAGTCCATTGTCGAGGAAAGTATGAATACGTTGCAGTTGATCATAACAAGCACTCCAATTTCCCAAGGGATTGTTCGTGCGGCTAAAGCCGCCCTGTCCGGCACGATAAACACTGGAATCGTAAACACGTGTCATGGCATTGTCTGTTGCCGCATCCAGAAAGTTGCCATCCCATGCATCAGGGACGGTCAAAACATCCTGATAAACCGAGAGTAGCACACCTTGTGCCTTTTCAGCGTTGGTCCATGTATCATCCACCGACCATTGATTGTTCATCTTGGTATCGAGATCGGTGCAGGCACTTACGATGCCTGTAACCCATGCAAGGACTATTATGTATCTAAATCTTTTCATCATTTCTTTCATTTAGAAGTTAATGGATATTCCGCCCGTAATGGTTCGGTAAGTCGGATAGTTGGTCAAGCCGGACAACATACGTTCGGGATCTAAGTCTTTGATGCCCGAAAGTACAAACAAATCGGTTCCCCTCACAAAGAATTTGAAATCTTTTCCTATAAACTTGCCCGTTTTATTGGCAAGCGTATAGCTCAACTCCACATTCTTCAGACGGAAGAACGACCCGTTTTCCGACCAGAAAGAGGAATTGCGGGAGTTGTTTGCTCCGGAGGTGGTAGTCAGTCTGGGCTGGGTCCCGGTAGGATTGTTTACCGGATGATAACGGTCGAGCGCCAATACGGAATATCCATCCAGTCCGTTGTTCCAATAGTACGAACTGGAAAGTATATTCGTGACGCCTGTCGTAGCTGTACCCAGTATGTAAAGGCCAAAACCTTTGTAATTCAACGAAAGATCAATACCCATCGTGGTAGTGGGGAAACTTTGTCCCAAATCGGTTACGTCATTATCATTAATCATATTGTCACCATTCAAATCGGCATAAGCGATATCACCGGCCTGATAGGCACCATAGCTTTGCAACGGATGCCCAGCCAACTGCACGTCTTTACCAAACAATCCTTCTGCCTGCAAACCAAAAATTGTACTGGTGGAACGTCCCACGCTCTTACGATAGTCTTCGATGTTATCTAATTCATCGCTCTTACGCAATTTGTTTTTGGTAAAAGTAAGGTTCACCCCCACATTGTAATGAATCTCACCTATTTTATCTTGCCACCTTACTTGCGCATCTATGCCTTGGTTCATTACTTCACCGATGTTTTCGGCAGGAATAAAGTCTCCCACTACAGCAGCATATTTAACGGTGTTCTTTCCTATGATATTCTTACGCATTTCACGGAAATAGTTCACGTCAGCCGAGAGGCGGTTGTTGAAGAAGGTTCCCTCTACGCCTATATTCAATTCGTTGGAATATTCCCATTTCAAGTCCGGATTGCCATAACGCACCAAATCGGTAGTTGGACCTCCGGTACTAGGTTTGTGTTCGAATTTATCACCATTCTTCCAGTTGGTACGATAAAGGAAATGCCCCGTATTGCCGGCATATCCCAAATGTCCGTAATTAATCTTCAACTTTAACGAGTTAACAGCCTTTACATCTTTCATGAAGTCTTCCTTAGAAATCATCCATGCCCCCCCAATGGCATAAGCAAAGAAGTAGCGGTTACTGCCGCTAAAGCGGTTCGACCCCATAGCTGAAAGAACGCCTTCCACAAAATAACGCTTATTGTAAGCGTAATTACCACGAAAGGTAAAAGTACCATTTTTCACATCTTGTGTATTACCGGTTTTCTCTTCAGTAGTATAACGGAAAGCGGCTTCTGCCAATACATCGTGCAAATCGAATGAATGCTCATAGTTTACGTTAGCACGCCATCCAAAGTTACGATATGTATCGTTGGATGAGATAGATTGCTTTTTTGGCAAATTCAACTTCTTACGCTCCGTGAATCGAAGCACTTCCTCCCCTTCGTCATCAAGGTAGCGTTCGATAGAATAAGTAGGATAAGCATTACGTAACTGTTGACGCAAGTAACTATAATTATCAAATGTCACATAAGCATTTGCCGTCAGACCTTCAGTCAATGATTTCAGGTCAAACTTCAATCCTAAATTGGTCTGACTATTCACATAACGTTCCGAAGTGTTACCTCCATAAGCCATATCCATATACAGGTTGTTGGTCTTACGGACACTGGTTCCGAATATCAAAGACGATTCGTCGGTGGTGACTCCATCGCGACCATTAATATCTTCCGGAGCAATCATGAAAGGATATTCGTTGGGACGAAGGGTAGAGATTTCACTAAACAGCGTGGCTCCATCCACAGCCCCCCAATCTTTCTTCTCAATCCGTCCTGCTACATCAGCCGAAGCAGTCAGAAAGTCGGTAATGCGCAAATCCAAATTACCTCGCGCGTTGATACGATTCAAATTCGAACGATCACTGACTTTTTCCAAACCTGAACTGCCGGTATAGCCTACTGTCACGGCATAAGTCGCTTTCTCTGTACCTCCGTTCAATTCGATCGTAGCCTTGCGGAATGTACTTGCGTCACGTAGAAATTCTTTATAATAATCGACATTAGGATAGCGCAAATCATTCACCCCCTTCGAATTCTTATAACCTTCAAGATCAGTTGCCGAATAAAAAGGCTGTATACCATCGTTTACACAAGCTTCATTGAACAACGTAGCATAGTTGTAGGAATCAAGAAATTCCGGCATACGGGTAACCGGTTGTATGCCGTACTCCAATCCTACACGAATCACGCGTTCGTTGGCTTTTCCCCGTTTAGTACGAACGAGTATCACTCCATTCGTAGCCTGCTCTCCATACATAATTTTAGCAGTGGCATCCTTTAAAATCTGTATAGATTCGATTTCTTCGGGCAGGATGTCGTCAATCGGACGTTTGATACCATCAATAATCACGATAGCTTCGCTCGTTCCATTGTTGTGCAGACCTCGCACATAGAAAGTAGAGTTATCATAACCGATACCTCCCACATTAGGGATCGCTATCAGTCCGGCAGCCTGTCCTTGCAACGCATTCGACAGTTGCAAGGTAGGATACTTCTTCAGGTGATCCATATTGACCCGGCTCACGGCACTTACCGAATCCGGCTGTTCTTTTTGGGCATTCGCAACAGATGTTATCCCCAGAAAGAAGATGGCTGCGAACAATCCTTTTAAGAATCTATTATAACTATTTCTCATAAATATCAAAATATTAAAGTGTTATTACCAACCGGGATTCTGCTGCAAATTGTGAAGTGCATCCACATCGTGTTGCGGCAACGGATACCAATAGTTGCGCATATTCGAGAATCCGCGAATTTCCTTCTCCATGTCAAACACCGTATAAGTAAAACTTGCCGGACGTGTACCAGACTTTCCGTCAGCTGAATCTTCATAACTGCCTACAGGATCGAAGTAAACTCCCTTTATCGGATAAGGTTCGTTAAACAGTGTGTGCATGATCATCCAACGACGAACATCCCACCAACGGTGGTTCTCGAACATCAGTTCTACTCCCCGTTCCCGACGATAGGCTTCGCGGAACTTTTCGGGATCAGACACGATGTCGGAAGGAATATCCGTCACACCGATACGATTGCGAATAGTATTAAGGGCTTCTTCTGCCGTCATTCCACAGTCTTCTACTTTAGCGGTCGCACTTCCGGTAGCTTCAAAAGAGGCTTCGGCAAAATCAAGGTAAAGTTGCGTAGCACGGATAAAGACGGTTTGAGCAATCTTTTGCAGGAACGGTTTGGTTGTTCCTAACGTTTGATCATGGCGATAGTTTGCTTCCGGCCATAAAAACTTCCGGCACATAAATCCTGATAATTGTCGTCCGTTGGTATGTTTCGAACTTCCATAGTTATTGTAGGCAGTGCAACCTCTCCACAAACGAATGTAATAGGGCTTGCCACTTGCATAGGTCCCCCAAGTATCACCAGGAATAAGAATGTTGTTGTAGAAACGAGGATCACGATCAATGAAAGCATGTTCCGGGTCGAATTTGTAACCCGACCGGGTATCATTAATCGGATAATAAATACCATCCGCTCCTTTGCGCTCGTACATATTTACCGCATTCAGTGTAGGACAAGAAATAGCGAATGATTCCGAGCCGGTTCCTCCCGTCATATCAGCATAAAGCCAGAAAGCACGTGCGGTCTTGGAACGATCGCTATCACTGGGTATTCTGCGTCGCCACCAGATAGTCTCTACACGCTTGAGTTCCGTATCGGGAAACCAAAACAGGTTCATATACTCATCGGCAGTTGCCAGTCGTACACCTGTTTTCGCTTCATTCTGCTTCATATAGGTGATAGCTGCCCATGCAGCCTTTGCAGCAGCCTTTGCACGTTCCTGATCATAGCTTTTTATTTGAACAGAGTTCAGGTCGTTCTGCATCAATGGACTGGCGTCATAAAGCAAAGCCATCTCTTTGAATGCCAGAGCTGCTAATTTAGTAGGACGGCCATACTGGTTATCGGGCCAAGTGTCAGGTAGCATGGAAATGGCTTGGTCTATATCGCCTATCATCCATGCACTACTTTCATGATAGGTGACACGGGGAATATCGTCGTCACCACCAGCAAATACTTTATCCAGAATCGGCATACCTCCATAGCGTTTGATGACGTTGAAATAGAACCAAGCACGATAAAAATAAGCCTGTCCTAGAATTTCATTACGTTGCTCTCCCGTCAATGGTACTTTATCAATATTAGCAATGACCCGATTCACTATGCGTATGGAAGGAAGTGCCTTACCAATGGGAGTATTGTTGCCATTTCCGATCTCTGTCACATTGGCCGCCTTATCGGTAGTCAACCATGCCCCGGAGAAAAACTTGGCAAAAACGGTTTTATTGTATGTCGCAGACATTTCATCCGCCATTACACCTACATACGTGCGTTGATTCTTCCCATCATCTGCACCTTCAAATGTGTTGTAAGCTTCCAAATTTGGATATACTTGATCCAAAAATCCACGGATGGACTCATAACTGCTATATACAGCCTCTTCCGTCAGCCCACCGGAGTCTTCGCGTTTATCCAGAAAGTCTTCGCAACCTGCCAAAAACAGGAAGAGTAGTCCAACCACTGCGTATTTATATGTTTTCTTCATTGAATTCATCGTTTTAATAGATTAAAATGAAACTCGCACGCCCGAAGTAAACGAACGTAAGATAGGATATTGGACTTGTTCGCCCTCGGGATCAATACGGTCGTCGCCGCCCCACCAAGTGAGTAAATTGTTTCCGGTGACGTAAACTTGCAAACTCTTCAACCCTACCGTTTTCAACCACTTCTTGGGCAGATTGTATCCTAATTCCATGGTTTTCAGTCTCAAGTACGAGAAGTTTTGATAGCGGTAAGTACTTTCGGTTCCATTAAAAGCACCGTCATTTGTCAGGTGCAAAGCGGGTGCTCTCACACCGCTAGTATTGGCTGTTTCTGGTGTCCACGCATTCATCACATCAGGCTGCGCATTAATTTTCCCGGATTTAAACGAAGCGGAATAAACAGAATTTACCAATTTATAAACACCGGTAGGCGCATAAAACATAGCACTGAAACTCAACCCTTTCCAATCAAAGCCCAGATTCAAGCCATACGTGTGTAACGGATAGTTGAGCTCGTCTACTGCCACTTTGTCCTGACCATTGAGAATTCCATTGGAATCGAAGTCAATGTAGATAAAGTCGCCAGGCACCACCTGACCGGGAGCTACCGAATTGATGGAACCGGTCTGCGCATTATTAAATACATCATCGATAGTTTCATAATTACCCACCGCCAAGTAGCGGTTTTGATGCCCGATAGGTTTTCCCGCCTCTTTCAAATGGTCGGGACCGTTGACAGGGTCATCGCGAAATACTACCCTATTCTCGCTCGAGGCCAATGTGAAACCTACATGATAACGGAAATCGGAACCTATTTTATCGTTGTAATGCAGTTCTAACTCAAATCCATGGTTCTTGGTGGAACCAATGTTTAATGCATTGAACTTGGCTCCCGTAATGAAAGAAGTAGTTTGAGGCTCCATCAGAATGTCTTTACGTTTTTCGTCAAAAAGATCGAGCGTGATGTCAAGCTTGTTCCACAATCCAATCTCAATACCCAGATTTTGTTTCGTTGATTTCTCCCACGTGGAATTGAGGTTGGCTACATCTCCTTCATGATACAAAGGCCCCCAAATCTGACCGGAAGCATCTGTACCCAACGTGATGTTGCCGTCCGAAGTAAACTGCTGTATATAGTTCCACCTCTTGGCACCTGCATCGGAGCCTACCTTACCCCACGAATAACGGAACTTGGCATTTGTAAGTACCTTGCCTATACTTTTCTTGATAAACGGTTCTTCCGAAAGCCGCCATCCCAAGGAGAACGAAGGGAACAAACCAAACCGTTCTCCACGGGCAAACTTCTCGGAACCAGTATACGAGATATTCATTTCCGTAAGGTAACGCTCTTTCCAGTTGTAGGTGACACGCCCCACCCAGTCTTCATTGTAGTTAGGGAAACGCATATATTGGGTATTGTTCTCCGTGTACCTTTCGTCATAGATTTTACGGTTGACCAAAGCAAGCGCACTTACATTATGATCGTTGAAAGATCGATTATAAGCAACAGAAAATTCATAATAGAAACGACGCGTATAGGCATCCAATCCGTCCCACATAGTCACACCGGGAGGCAGAGGCACCGATTCGGAAGTCGGAAGCCTTTTATCTTCTATCATCGGATAGGTGATGGTCCCATCGGTATTGACCACCGGATTGGCATAATCATAGACTCGGTGATACCGGACAATGGATTTTAAGGCTTGATCGGCAGAGCCTCCTCCACGATAAACATCGGTATTGGTAGTCGACGAAGACGAATAAGATACTTTTGCAGCCACTTTCAATCCTTTGGTGATGAAATCCAGTTTCTGCTCCAAAGATGCATCATACCACCCCTGAAACGTTTTACGAAGTTTGGCACCTCCCAGATTCATGTTGGCCACCGGATTCTTTTCTTCATCATCACCCCAATTGCCATCAGAATACATAATCGGATGGTCGCTGGTGGATTCGGTCAGAATACGATTAAAGGGACTGTCGTTATCAATCGACTTGTTACGATAACCCATGCTACCGGCTATGTTAATGGATAGCTTGGTAGACTTGGTGAAGTTGAAGTCGAAATTCGACCGCCAATTGTACCGTTTGTAGGTATGCCGCGGATCAAAGTCGTCATTCTTTTTCAGGTCGTAAATATCTCCATCACCCTGATAACCCGCCGAAGCAAAATATTTCATATAGTCGGTTCCACCACGTATGTTGATATTATAGTTTTGAGTAAATCCGCCCGTTATCAATTCATCCCACCAGTTAACATAGGGAAACACATCGTTGTAAGCTCCATAGTTGCCTTCTGCATAGGCTCTGCTCCATGCATCAATGGTAGATTGTGGTATCAACTTGTCCCAACTGGCATCGTTGGCCATTGCCATGTTATAGGCCTGCATGGCAGTAACGTGATCAGCAAGCTTCATGCTTGTGGTCGGTGATTTAAAAGTGTAATTGGCAGAAAAGTTGATGACCGGAGCCGTATCAGTACCTCTCTTGGTTGTGATAAGGATAACGCCATTACCACCACGAACACCATAAACAGCTGTTGCCGAAGCATCTTTCAACACGGAGATACTTTCGATTTCGTTCATGTCAACATCATTCATGTTACGCTCGATGCCATCCACTAACACCAACGGATCGGTATTGTCCCAAGTACTTTTCCCACGAATATACATTTTAACCTCATTGTCGCCCGGCATGCCCGACGAATTGATGGCTACCACTCCATTAAGCTTTCCTTGCAGCGCTTCGGATACCGAGTTTACACTACCACCTTTCATCAGTTCGTTACCACCGGTTTGCGTGATGGAACCTACGCTGGTGACTTTCTTCTGCACTCCATAACCCACCACTACAACTTCCTCCAATTGCTTACTATCCTCTTCCAGAGAGATAATAGCATCCTTTTTCAAGTCAGCTACCTTTAAAAGTATCTCCCTATATCCGATATAAGAAATCTTTAGCACAGCATCGGGAGTCGCCGTTAATGTAAAATGACCATCCACATCGGAAATGGTTCCATTCGAAGTTCCCTCAACGGTGATATTCACACCGATCAAAGGCTCATTACTTTTTGCGTCTACTATTTGCCCTTTGATGCTGTGATTTTGTCCCCAAAGCAAAGGAGGAGAAAGCAACAGGGACAGAAAAAGCAGGCACATCCACTTTAGTTTCATGCTTTGATGTCTCATAGTGATTCTATTTAATTAACAAATTTATTATGAAGCGAATTAGCATTTTAATATATTACGCCTTTCGCCTATTAAAATATATCATTCAATCAATGACCTCATCATATTCTTTCCCAAGGAGAGAAAGAATATGATAAAGATTTGCCTTATTATATTTTGTTACGCAGTTCTCTTAATAGTTTAAGCTTGGCTGGAATATTAAATTTACCATCTGCCGAGTCGCCGGCATACCAAGTTGAGAACACTCCTTCTTGGGTATCATATAGTGCATCACGCGCCTCTTCCAATCGCCGGATAGCAATATCCAGGTTTTCTGCGCGCTTACTACTTTCTTTTTCTTTATAAGCAGAGACAAAATGATATAATGAATGGCTCAATGCTGCCATATAATGACAAGGAGCAGCCAAATTATCCCTAAAAAAACGTTGGTCTTGCTTTGGCAAACGTTTTAAAAGATTCTCACAACGTTGAGAGACTTCCTCAAAACGCACAGCTGTCTTTTTCATACCTGCAATCAATGAATCAACTTGGTTATTGCCATCAATGCGGAATGAACGTCCGGGAACCCGTTCAAATCCTATGTCATAGAGCGGATTCGGAGAAAAATCGCTAAAACGTTTACCTATCTGATCGAAAACACGGGAATAACGCAAATCCTGGAATATAAACTGACGTTCCATTCCCGGAAATTCAGACAGTTTCTGCTGCCAATAAGCATAGTAATAGTCGTGATAAAGCTTGGCTACTTCTTCAGCATATTTTTGTCCAAAATATTGAGAACAAAAATCAATCAAGAAAGAATCTGTATTATATGCTTGCATATCCCACATCATACGAGCATTAGCGGACATTTCCATCACAAACTCCCTTAAATTACCGGCATTAACCACCGAAAAAGTTAGCGGACCGCGGGTATTCACATAACGATAATTGGCTTCCATTTTCCAAGGGCCTTCTGCAGGAGCCAGATGGGCGCCGGTTGAAGTAAATTGGAGATTCATATAATAACCTAGCTTCACTTGTTTCGTCGTATCGAATGAGACCAAATCATCATAAGGATAATGATCTCTCCGTCCTGCAACAAAAGTCCAGAGCATATTTTTACCTGTTGGAGGTTGTAAATAACCTTTAGCCAACAAATCAGAAAGCTCATCATAAAAGGTCATTCGCACGAAAGGATCCTCTTCACCGGTTGCTTTTTTTATCATAGCCAGCTGTATACGGATCATACGGTTAATAATATCTGCACGTTCCTTATCATCTTTCGGTGCATCAGAGAATGCGGCCCAAAAAGGTTGGTCATTTACACCACGAAAAGCAATCTGCCACAAGTTTTCCTGTTTGTTGCGACATACCGTCTCTATACTATATTGCCAAAACTCAATCAAAGCTTTCTCATTCGACAAAAGTAGCTCCGGTGGTTCGACGCCACGTACTTTTCGCCAATATCCTGCCCAATTCATTAAATTATTGTTGCAAGCAACATGATGGTGAGAAGTTAGTACAAGTCCATATTTGCGTAATAAAGCAGCCTGACTATTCAGTTTATAATCAGGATAAGTAACCGTTGCCTCTAATTCTACCGTATTCAGTTTTAACCGAAGCATCGTTTCAAGCCACAGCTCATCATTCTCTTTTGACAACCGCCTCCAAGGTTTGAACAAATCTGTATCATTAGGAAACCATGCGCGATACCTGACTTGTGGTGACTTCTTAAAATAGTCAAAGCTTGATTTTATCTCTACCTGTTTCTTATACTGTGGTTCCCACGAGCAAAAATACCATAAGGGCGGCACTCCTAAAAATAACTCGCTAAAAGTATAAATGGCATAAATAGCTCCACGCATATCCTTTCCATGAAGATAAATGCGCTTTTCTTCCGGGCTACAATATACCCTGTGAGATTCAAAACCATCCAAAGGACGGATAAATCGTGACTGAAACAAAGGGGTATCCACCGCCTCATTTATAATAACAATATCGATTTGCTGTGTATCATCAGTATTCTGAAAGATTTCAGGTTTATAATGCATCACCTTCTCAAAATCTTTGCATAAAGTTTTTGCTGCCAATTTTACTGGCTCCATTTCGTTCTTGGATAGTAGAATCTTGAAATTTCCTTTCTGCAGCTTTAAAGAGGAATTTGTATCTATTGCCAGAGACGGGATGGAAACCCCAAATAAAGCAATTAGATGTAATAAGAATAATCTGCTGTAGTTCTTCATACTTTTCACGGTTCTTTGTTGATTTAAGCCATTTACATTCTTCGTTAATCGAAGCATAGGCAAAATTAGAAATTACCTACCGAAAAGTATAAGGTTACACCCGCTGTATAATAAAAATATAGGATTTTACAACCCACATAGCACTATTAATCAATTATTTATCGTCCCATAACAAGGATAAAAATATAGGGATTCGCACATCCTTATATAACCCTAAAGACCTATTTTTCTGACATCTTTTTCAAAATTTGCAGGATCAACTGCTTTATTTCGAGTGCGAACTCTATAATTATAAACTGTATTCACAGAATACCCCAAAATCTCCGAAATCTGTTCAGATTCTGTAATTCCCAACCGGATCAAGGCAAAAATACGCAAAGTAGAATTTAATGCACCTTTATTTTCCAGAACAAACTTATCATCTGGTTGAAGCAATGAATTGAAGCTCTCGACGAATGTCGGGAACAGAGACAAAAATGTCCGGTCAAAATCGGCAAATGCACTTTTCCTGTTAAAATCCGAATTCAGATTATGAATCATCGAGGAAAGAGAATCATACTGTTTGCTATCCAGTTTTTGCTGTCCTACTAATACAAAATTATCGAGCTGGTTGACCAGTTTAAAAGTAGCATCCAGATAATGTCCTATATAAGAGTTCTTAATCCGGTTTGCTTCCGACAATTTCAAATTCAACTTTTCCAATAATTGGCGAGAACGTCGCAGATGCTTCATCTGCATCAAAATGTAAATGATAGCTATTATTAATACAACCGCAAAAACAGAACTTAAAATAAAACTATCTTGAAAAGTCTGCCGTTTAACCTGCTCTATACCCAGTTTTTCCCCAACAAAAACAGGGAATAATGTTCCGATAACGTTAATCCTATGACGCGTTCCATAAAAAGTTGCGTCTTCAAAAGCCTCATTTATATATTCGGAAGCAAGATTCACATCATTTTTATAGTAGTATAGCATAGTCGCCAGTCCTCTCATAGACACTGATTCTTTTGTGGCACTACGGATATCATTTACAGCTGCCTTCACATAATAGTGAATAGCCTCATCATTCAGTTCCAGTTTACGGTTGACATACGCCATCGTGGACAAAAGAACAGAAAGCGTTTCCGTATCAGTAGTATCACATAGTTCCAAAGAGCGTTGATAAAGTTGTTTGGATTTAGCTAACTTATCTTCTTTCAGAGCTACTTTTCCTCTTACATAATAGATTGTCGACGAATCGGAAAGATAAGGCAAACTTTCCATCAAAAGTTCATTCCCTATTTGGTTATACCTGGATGAAAACACATTATCCTTAGTATAATCTGCCAAATCGTGGTAAACACGTCCAAAGCTAATATAATAGTCTGACAAGACCTTTGCAGGCAGTACTTCTTTATCAATTCGAATAGAGGAAAGCGAATCGATAGCTTCTTTAAAAAAGCCTCCTCGCGCTAAAATATATCCCAATCGGGTTCTGGCATCTACTCTATATGCGGAGCTGTCTATATCATTAGCTATCCTACACAACTGGGTAGCATAATGAAAGGCCGAATCAAAAGAATATAACTTAAATTCATTATACAAATCTACATTGACCTGAAACTTTTCTTCACATGTCATCCTGTTCGAATTAGTATTCAAGAAGTTCCGGATAGAATCTATATCATTCAATTTCATTTGATTATACACATCTTTCTGTTGCAAAGCGAGTGACATTTGCCTAGCAACTTCCTCTCTATATTGAAATGGCTGTCCACTTGTACAACCCATATAAAATATAGAAATAATAATAAAGAATATTATCCAAAAGTCCCAAACGTATTTTTGTCTATGTTCCTGCATAAATATCAAATAAGAATAGATTAACAATCATCGGTCATACAAAAATATATAAAATCTCATATAAAAGAAACTTTTAAGACTATTATATTTTTGTATCCTGATATTACATTACAAAGGTGTACATTATTTCCAATATCATATAAAAATAACGGTTCAATAAAGAATAAAAATCAGTCAATTCCCCTTTTATACCACCAAAAACTCTTTAATTTGATCAAAAAGAAGAGAATTTATTGTTTTTTGAACGGCAAATTTCCTTTATTCTCTTTTAATTCCCCTTTCTTTGCAATATCCTTTTAATAGAATTTATATCTAATAACTAACTATATTTTTATACCATGAACATGAAAAAGAATTTTCTAACAATGCTGCTTGCATTGGCTTTATGCAGTTCGACTTTTGCTCAATGGAAACCTGCCGGTGACAAAATCAAGACATCGTGGGGAGAACAGCTTGACCCTAAAAACGTATTGCCGGAATATCCGCGTCCTATCATGGAGCGCAACGACTGGAAAAACCTGAACGGGCTTTGGAAATATGCAATCACTCCCAAAGGTACTCCTGCACCTGCTGCTTACCAAGGCGACATTCTTGTTCCTTTTGCCGTAGAATCGTCTTTATCAGGCGTAGGCAAAATGATAAACGAGAAAGAAGAACTGTGGTACCAACGTACTTTCGACGTTCCTTCTGCCTGGCGTGGTAAACAAATCCTGTTGCATTTCGGAGCAGTAGACTGGAAAGCAGAAGTTTGGGTGAATGATGTAAAAGTAGGTGAACACACAGGCGGATTTACTCCTTTCTATTTCGATATTACTTCTGTACTTAATAAAGGAAATAATGACTTGGTAGTAAAAGTATGGGACCCTTCAGATCGTGGCGAACAACCCAGAGGAAAGCAAATAGCAAATCCTCATGGCATTTGGTACACTCCGGTTACAGGTATCTGGCAAACAGTGTGGTTGGAACCAGTAGCAACACAATACATCACTAATCTGAAAACTACTCCTGATATTGACAATAATTCTGTTAAGGTAGAAGTTGCTGCCAATACAACTTCTGCAGATAAAGTAGAAGTAAAAGTATTCGATGGCAAGAACCTTGTAGCCAAAGGCGCAGCGTTGAACGGAGTACCTGTTGAACTGGCAATGCCGGCTAATGCTAAACTGTGGTCTCCGGACTCTCCTTTCCTCTACAATATGGAAGTGACTCTGTATAAAGACGGAAAAGCAATAGACCAGGTAAAGAGTTATACGGCTATGCGTAAATATTCTATCCGCAAAGGTCAGAATGGCATCACTCGCCTGCAATTGAACAACAAAGACTATTTCCAGTTCGGTCCGCTCGACCAGGGATGGTGGCCTGACGGTTTGTATACTGCACCGACAGACGAAGCATTGGTTTATGACTTGAAGAAGACGAAAGATTTTGGCTACAACATGGTACGTAAGCACGTCAAAGTAGAACCTGCACGCTGGTACACTCATTGCGACCAATTAGGATTGATCGTATGGCAAGATATGCCGAACGGTGGTCCTAGCCCACAGTGGCAGGCACGCAACTACTTTAACGGCAGAGAAGTGATTCGTTCTGCTGCTTCGGAAGCTAACTATCGCAAAGAGTGGAAAGAAATCATCGACTGTCTGTATTCTTATCCGAGTATCGCCGTATGGGTTCCTTTCAATGAAGCATGGGGACAATTCAAGACTCCGGAAATCGTAGCATGGACCAAAGAATACGATCCTAGCCGCCTGGTGAACCCTGCCAGTGGTGGTAATCACTATACTTGTGGCGATATTCTCGACCTTCACCACTATCCGGGCCCGAACATGTTCCTTTACGATCCGAGACGCGCTACCGTATTGGGTGAATATGGAGGTATCGGCTTGGTAGTAGAAGGAAACACTTGGGTGAATGACAAGAAAAACTGGGGTTATGTGAAGTTCAATACATCGGACGAAGTAACGAACGAATACATTAAGTATGGCAAACATCTGTTGGAATTGATCCAGAAAGGATTCTCTGCTGCCGTATATACCCAGACAACAGACGTAGAAGGTGAAATCAACGGTCTGATGACTTATGACCGTAAAGTTATCAAGATGAATGAAGCTAAAGTCAGAGAAATCAACCAACAGATCTGTAACTCTCTGAATAAATA